>NZ_JAFRFW010000686.1:0-2260 GCF_017434145.1 Saccharopolyspora sp.
ATGGCTGCCGTCGGCGTCCGACCAGGCCGCGACGTTGCTGATCACGGCGACAGGTGCGCCTTCGGAGTCCTGCAGTTCGATCTCGTCCGCGGCGGCCACTTCGGCAGGCACGGTCAACGTGATCGGGGCGGGCCACGGGGTCGCGTCGCACAGGCGTTGCCGGGTGCGCACGGACTCGACGTCGGCGGCATCGAGAAATCCGCTCAGCGCCGGGAAAGCACCGTCCAGCAGGAGTTCCACATCGGACAGTTCGGCGGCGCCGGGCACCCACGTGGCGCGCCGGACCGCACCGCGGCCGCGCGTACCCGGCCCCGGACACTCGGATTCCGCTCCGCTCACACGCACCTCTGTCCGCCCGATGAACTGGATCCATACGGTGACCGACCGCAGCCGCCGCGGAGAACCCCGGTGTCCATTTCTCGCCAGATCTCGTTTTTCCCACCTTGCACGGCGGATCTCGTTGCCACTGAGCGTGATTTCCGGCATTGCACGCGTACCGTACGGATCATTCCGGCTCCAGGTCGGACGTGAAGGTGTGGGTGCCCGGGCCCGCGGAGAAGACCGCACCGGCGGCGTTCTCCTCCGCGACAGCTGGCGATCCCCTGCAGGAAACCCGCCCCGGCAGCTGGACCCGTGCCGATGTGTTCGGCGGAATGCGCACGGTGAGCGTGAAATCCGTCCCGTCGCGCCGCCATCGCGTCTCGATGCGCCCCGCGGGCGCGCGGTAGTGGCCTTCGGCCCACTGCAGATCACCCACGGGTTTCGGCCGGATCAGCAGTCGCCGGAAGCCGATCGAGCCGGGTTCCTGCCGTATCCCGGCGATCCCGGTGTGGAACCACTCGTCGATCTGCGTGAGGATCATGTGGTTCAGCGAGTTCACCATGTCCCACTGCTCCGGGATCGTGGTCAGCCCACCGGGATTCTGCGGGTGATCCCGCAGGAACGCGCCATAACCCGGCACCTCGTCCCGGCGCAGCGCCGCCCACAGCACGTCGTCGCGGTCGGCGTCGCGCAACACCCGCACCACCGGGCCGAGTCCGATGTGGCCGGCGAGCAGCCGCGGACCGTCCCGATGGTGGATTCGGCCGAGCAGCGCATCCAGCACCCGCGGGCGTTCCGCTTCCGGCACCATGCCCGCGTCGAGCGGGAGCGCTTGCGCGGCCTGCGTCGCGCCGGAGGTGGCGCCGTCGCCGGTGTAGCAACCCAGCTCGGCGTCGAAGAATCGGTCGTGGAACGCGCCCGCGATCGCCTCCGCGAGCGCGGAGAACTCGCGGAAATCCGTTGTGCGGCCGAGGATTCCGGCCATGTCGGCGAGCCGCCGGGTAGTCAGGTAATAACCCCAGGTCCCGGTAAGCTCACCCGAGGTGTCTTCCGCTCCGACCCAATCGCCGAGCGGCCCGGTCACCAGATGGCCGTTCGCTTTGCGCCGGCTCAGGTAATCCAGGTAAGCCGTCATGGCCGAGTAGTGCTGCGCCATCGTCCGGGTGTCGCCGTAGAGCCGGTGCAGCAGCCACGGCACCAGCACGATCGCGTTGCCCCAGTTGACCTCGTCGCCGAAATCCCCGGTGTAGCCCCAGTCGTAGACCGGGGCCTTCAACGCCACGTTGCCCGCCCGCGGACCGCGCCCCGCCTGACCTTCGACGAGGTGGCGCTGCATCGTGCGCAGGTACGCGGAGAGGTCGAAGTGCCGCGAGAGCACGCCGATCGGATGCGTGTAGTCCGCGCCGTAAGCCAGCTTCTCCCGGCCGGGGCAATCGGTGAGCACGGACATCAGGTTCGCCGCCACCGAGAAGTGCGCCATCCGGTGCAGCCGGTTGATCCGGCCGTCCGAAGTGCGCACTGCTCCGGCAGGCGCCGCATCGGCACGCAGTTGCAGTCCGCGCAGTCCGGGCCGGATCCCTTCCGGTGCGGCGACTTCGACGAACCGCATCGCGAAGTACTGGAACGCGGGCCGCCACCGCTCCCCCTCCGGTGAGCCCGCTGCGATGTAGGTGTGCAGCACGTCGGTGCCGCGGGTGGCGTCGCGGATCGAAGTCTGGTCCACGCGGCCGTCCTCGGTCAGCGCCTCCCCCGGCCGCAGGCTGATCGCGGTTCCCGCGGGTACCGGAGGCAGCCGCAGCTCCGGCCACCCGGCGATGTTCTGCCCGAGGTCGAACACCTGGATCCCCGGCTCCGGTTCGCGCACCGCCACCGGCTCCCACTCGCGGACCACGCGCACCGGCGGGCCCGCGCGCCGCACCAGCTCGGTGGCCAGGTTCGG
>NZ_JAFRFW010000687.1:0-2740 GCF_017434145.1 Saccharopolyspora sp.
GCCTGGAGGCGCAGACCGCCTGGGCGGAGGAACACTGCGACCTGATCATCCACACGGGGGACCTGATCGACTTTATGTCCCAGGCCAACCTGGAGTTCGCGCGGAAGTGGCTCAAAAACGACAAGGTGCTCTACATCGCGGGCAACCATGAGTACTACGACGGCCCCGAGTGGGAGGACATGCACTACCGCATGACCAGCGTGGCCAAGATGGGCCCTGAGGGCATCGGGGCAAACCTGTTCTACACCTCCCGGGCCGTGGTCGAGATCGTCGGCGGCTCGCCCACGCCGCGCACGCCGTAGGGCGCGTGCGGGTCGCCGCGCTCGATGATGTCGATCTCCATCGGCGGCATGTCCAGGATCGTCGGGATCAGGTAGTCGGTGAACGACGCGTTGCGCATCTCCCCGCCGCTGACCTGCACCTCCTCCATCACCGCGAGCCCGAGGCCCTGCGCGGAGCCGCCCTGGACCTGCCCGATGATCGCTTCGGGGTGCACCGCCTTGCCGACGTCCTGCACGCAGTCCAGCCGCACGACCTTGACCAGCCCGAGTTCGGTGTCCACGTCGACGATCGCGCGGTGCGCCGAGAAGGCGTGCTGCACCTGCACCAGCTCGCTGACCCCGTCGGCGTCCATCGGCAACGTCGGCCGGTGGTGGTATTCGCGGGTCAGCTCGATCACCTCGTCGCCGAGCACGTCGGCGAGGTCGGCGAGCACCCCGGCCCGTTCGGAGACGACCTTGCCGCCCGCCAGCGACAGCGAGCCCGGTTCGAGACCGTGCTGTTCGGCCGCCCGTTGCAGCACGAGCCCCCGCACCGCCGCGCAGGAGGTCTGCACGGCCCCGCCGGTGACGTAGGTCTGCCGCGACGCCGAGCTCGACCCGGCGGCGCCGACGGAGGTGTCGTTCGGGTGGATCACGACCCGTTCGACGCCGAGCTCGGTCCGCGCGATCTGCTGCTGCACCGTCACCAGGCCCTGACCGACCTCGGCGGCCGCGGTGTGCACCTCGGCGAGCGGCTCGCCGCCGACGACCGCGAGCCGCACCCGCGCGGTGGAGTAGTCGTCGGCGCCTTCGGAGTAGCAGATGTTCTTGATCGTGACGCCGTAACCGATCCCGCGCACCACGCCTTCGCCGTGCGTCGTGTTGGACACCCCGCCCGGCAGGTCGCGGATGTCGCGGTGCTGCGACCGCTCGGGCAGCGGGATCGTCTTGAGCCGCTGCAGCAGCTCGGCCACCGGCGCCGGGTAGTCCAGCCGCTGGCCGGTCGGGATCTGGTCGCCCTGCGCGATCGCGTTGCGGATGCGCAGGTCCGCCGGGTCCACCCCGAGTTCTTCGGCGAGTCTGTCCATTTGGGACTCGTAGGCGAAAGTGGGCTGCACCGCGCCGAGCCCGCGCATCGCACCGCACGGCGGGTTGTTGGTGTAGAGGCCCCAGGACTCGATGTCCACGTTGGGCACTCGATACGGTCCGACGCCGAGCGTGCTCGCGTTCCCCACCACCACGGGGGTTTTCGACGCGTAGGCGCCGCCGTCGAAGTACTGCCGGGCCTTGACGTAGACCAGCGTCCCGTCCCGGGTGGCGCCGTGCTCGTAGTACATCTTCGCCGGGTGCCGGTGCACGTGGCCGTGGAACGACTCCTCCCGGTTGTAGACCATCTTCACCGGTTTCCCGGTGTGCAGGGCGAGCAGGCACACGTGCACCTGGATCGACAGGTCCTCCCTGCCGCCGAACGCGCCGCCGACGCCGGACAGCGTCATGCGCACCTTCTCCTCCGGCAGGTCCAGCGCGGCCGCGGTCTGCTTGCGGTCGGAGTGCAGGTCCTGCGTGGCCAGGTACAGGTCCACCCCGCCGTCCTCGGCGGGCATCGCCAGCCCGGACTCCGGGCCGAGGAACGCCTGGTCCTGCATCCCGACGGTGTAGACGCCGGAGACCACCACCTCGGCGGTCGCGGCCGGGTCGCCCTTGCGGATCACCTGGTGGCGCACCACGTTGCCGTGCTCGTGCAGCTTCGGCAGCGAGTCGTCGTGCGCGACCAGCTCGGCGTCGAGGACCGGGTCGAGCACCTCGTAGTCCACCTCGATGCGCTCCAGCGCGCGGCGCGCCGTCTCCGGGTGGTCGGCGGCGACCAGCGCGACGGCCTCGCCCTTGTACCGCACGACGTCCTCGGCCAGCACCGGCTGGTCCTGCTCCTTCAACCCGTACCGGTTCGGGCCCGGCACGTCTTCGGCGGTCAGCACCGCGTGCACGCCGGGAACCCGCAACGCAGGTCCGATGTGGACCGAGCGGATCCGGGCGTGCGGGTGCGGACTGCGCAGCGTGGCGCCCCACAGCATGTCCTCGGCCCACAGGTCGGAGGAGTAGGCGTACTCGCCGCGCACCTTCAGCGTGCCGTCCGGGCGGATCGGCGATTCCCCGACTCCGCCGGTGATCCCGGTGTCGAGGTGTTGCGGGCTGCGGGTCGGGCCGCTCATCGGGCTACCTCCTGTGCGTTCGCCCGGATCCGGTCGGCGGCGCCGCGCAGTTCCCGGGTCAGGTCCACTTCGGACACCGGGAGCAGGTGTCCGTCCCGCACGACGATCCGTCCGCCGCGCACCAGCAACCGCAGTCTTGGCAGCGGGCCGAGCACCAGCGCGGCGACCGGGTCGGCGATGCCCGCGTGTCCCAGGTCGTCGAGTTCCCACACCGCCACGTCGGCGAGCTTGCCCGGCGTGAGCGAGCCGATTTCCTGTTGCCTGCCAAGG
>NZ_JAFRFW010000688.1:0-7100 GCF_017434145.1 Saccharopolyspora sp.
GCGGCGCTGGCCGCGATCTGCGGAGCCGGGCTCGGAGTCTGCGGGGCGGTACTGCAATCGTTGCTGCGCAACCCATTGGCCGATCCGTTCCTGTTAGGAGTGTCGGCGGGAGCCTCGACCGGGGCGGTCTCGGTGGTCGTGCTCGGTCTCGGGGCCGGGGCGGTCGGTCTCACCGCCGGGGCGTTCGCCGGGGCGCTGATCGCGTTCGCGCTGGTGATGTTGCTGGCGACGGCCGCAGGCGGCGCGGCCGGGCACATGGTGCTGGCCGGAGTCGCCGGGACGCAGCTGTTCTCCGCGCTGACCTCGTACATCGTGATCACCTCCGCGGACGCCGACCAGACCCGCGGCGTGCTCTTCTGGCTGCTGGGCTCGCTTTCCGGTGCGCGCTGGGATGATGTGCTGCTGGCGGGCGTGGTGTGCGCGGTGTGCCTCGTGCTGTGCTTGGCGAAAGCGGGCTCGCTGGACGCCTTCGCGTTCGGCCAGGACGCCGCCGCCGCTCTCGGAGTCCACGTTGGACGGCTGCGGGCGCTGCTGCTGGTGGTGACCGCGCTGCTGGCCGCTACCTTGGTCGCAGCGGCGGGAGCGATCGGCTTCGTCGGGCTGGTGCTGCCGCAGGCGGCCCGGCTGCTGGTCGGACCGCGGCACCGCGCGCTGCTGCCGGTGACCGCGGTGCTCGGCGCGATCCTGCTGGTGTGGGTGGACGTGCTGGCCACCACGATCGCCGCGCCGCAGGAGGTTCCGGTCGGCGTGGTCACCGCATTGGTCGGGGTGCCTGCCTTCGCGGTCCTGCTGGTCCGGCGGGGGAGGGTGTCGTGAGCCCGACCGCGCGCGAGGTGTCGTGGACAGCCGGGGGCGCGCTCATCCTGGACGGGGTGAGCCTGCGCGCCGAACCGGGCAGCACGCTCGGGTTGCTCGGCCCGAACGGCTCCGGGAAATCCTCGCTGTTGCGGCTGCTGGCAGGGCTGCGCAGGCCCTCCGCCGGTGCGATCGACATCGACGGGCAAGCTATGGCGGCTTGGTCACGACGCGAGTTGGCGCGGCGGATCGCCGTGGTGGAACAGCAGGTGTCCACCGAGGTCGATCTGACCGTCGCCGAAGTCGTCGCGCTCGGCCGCACGCCGCATCGCGGCGGCTGGGGCGGCAGCGGGCCGCAGGACGCCGAGATCATCGCGCGCGCCCTGGCGCGCACCGGGCTGGACGGACTCGGACACCGCCGTTGGCACGGCCTTTCCGGCGGTGAGCGGCAGCGCGCCCAGATCGCGCGGGCGCTCGCGCAGGAACCGGTCGAGCTGCTGCTGGACGAGCCGACGAACCACCGCGACGTCGCCCACCCGCTCGAATTGCTCGCGCTGGTCCGGGAATTGCCGGTGACGGCGGTGATCGCGCTGCACGACCTCAACCTCGCGGGAATGTTCTGCGATGAACTGGTGGTGCTCGCAGGCGGCCGCGTGGTGGCGGCTGGGGCGCCGCGGGACGTGCTCACCGCCGACCTCGTCGGCGAGGTCTACGGCGTCCGATGCGAAGTGTCCGCTGTGGACGGGATCCCGCATGTGCGGTTCATGCCGCCGGATCGGGGCGACGCGCAACCGTAGGGAGGCCGCGAGCTGACGGGCCCGGCGCTGGAGCCGGCGATTTCCGCGGCGGTGCCCCACGGCGGATGGTGGTACAGCGGCGTGCGACGCATCAACGATCGAGCCGAGCAAACGAGCATCCGCCGCTGTGCCGGACCCGGGCGCGCCTCACTGCGTGCCGTGGATCAGCCCTTCCTGCGCCACCGAAGCCATCAGCGCCCCGGAGCGGGTGTAGAGCCGCCCTTGCGCCAGGCCGCGCAGCGGGCCGACCGCGGGGGAGTTCTTGGCGTACAGCAACCAATCGTCGAATCGAGCCGGTTCGTGGAACCACATCACGTGGTCCAGCGAAGTCATTCCCGCCACATCGGTGCGTCCGGTCGGCCCGAGCACCGCGGCGGCCAGCGTGAGATCGCTCAGGTAGGTCAGCACCGCGGTCGCCGGTCGCCCTTCGCCCTCGGTGGCGCGCAGCCGGAACCACAGATCTCCGGAGAACCGGTCCACGAGGTCCCCTGTGGACTGACCGGGAGCCGGTGCCCGGCGGAACTCGAACGGCTGCCAGGCGTTGAACCCGTTGGCGGTGTCCGGCCACTCCAGCGCCGGGCACTCCTCCGGCGCCAGCCGCTGCGGCATCGGCTCCTGGTACTCCAGCGCGGTCCGGTCGGTGGTGAACGAGCAGTCCAGCGACAGGATCGGTTTGCCGTGCTGCACCGCGGTCACCCGGCGGCGCCGGAACGTCGAGCCGTCGTGCAGCCGCTCGTTGCGGAACACCACCGGCACTCCGGTGATCCCGGGCCGCAGGAAGTACGAATGCAGCGAGTGCACCCGCGACGAATCGTCCACTGTGTTCGTCGCGGCGACCAGGGCTTGCGCCGCGACCTGCCCGCCGAACAGGCGCGGCGCCCCGGGCGGGGCGCAGGTGCTGCGGAACAGGTCGTCGTCGATCGTCTCCAGGCTGAGCACGTCGAGCAGCGTCTGGACCGTGAAGTCCTGCGTCGTCTCGGTCATCCGGGCCTCTCCGTGGCGTGCGGGTCCGCCGACCACCTTAAGCGGCGCACCGCGTCGCACCGGGTCAGGGCTTGAGGTTGACGCCGCGTGAAGCCTTAACGTGCAGGTCATCAGAGCACGGGAGGTGCGTGGTGGGGGAATGGGCGATTCAGGAGCTCGCCCGCGCGGCGGGCACGACCAGTCGCACGCTGCGCTACTACGGGGAGATCGGCCTGCTGCCCGCGACGCGCGTCGGCGCCAACGGGTACCGCTACTACGACGAGCAGGCCTTGGTGCGGCTGCAGCGAATTCTGCTGTTGCGTGAGTTGGGCATGGGGCTTTCGGCGATCGGTGAGGTGCTCGACGGCCAAGAGCCCGTACCGGCGCTGCACGATCACCTGCAACTGCTCCAGCAGGAGCGGGATCGGATCGAGCGGCAGATCGCCTCCGTGCGCTGCACCGTGCGCAAGCTCGAACGAGGGGAAGAACTCATGGCACAGGAAACGCTCGACGGCTTCGACCACACCCGCTACGAGGACGAGGTGGTGCGCCGCTGGGGCCGCCCGGCGTACGCGAGCGCCGACCGCTGGTGGCGTTCGCTCAGCGACGCCGAGAAGCGGGAATTCCAGCAGCAGGGCCGGGACATCGCCGGCGGCTTCCAGGAAGCGTTCGCCGCCGGCGAAGCCGCCGACGGCGCGCAGGCGCAGGAACTCGCGCACCGCCAGTACGAATGGGTCAGCACCGGCTGGGGCGGCAGGAGGCCGTCCCGCGAGGCGTTCGCCGGGCTGGGACAGCTGTACGTGGACGACCCGCGCTACGGCATGGGAAACCACGAGTGCGCGGCATTCATCCGCGCGGCGATGAGCCGCTACGCGGAGCGGAACCTGTAGCGGCTCAGGCCGGTTCCTCGGCCACGACGACGTCGACACCGCGGCTCAGGAACGGTGCGGTGGCCGCGGCGTCGGCGGCGGCGTCGGTGACCAGCGTCCAGCGTTCCGGCAGCCGCGCCCAGGCGTGGAACGGGTGGTGGCCGAGCTTCGCCGAGTGCACCAGCACGTACACCGCGTCGGCGCGCTCGGCCATCAGCTCCTTGAGCCGGGTCTGCTGCAGGTCGGCTTCGCAGATGCCCTGCTCGGCGGTGACCCCGTCGGCGCCGAGGAAGACCCGGTCGAAGGTCAACCGGCTCAGCGCGGCCTCGGTGAGCGGGCCGACGAAGCCCTGGCTCAGGTGCCGCAGCGTGCCCCCGAGGCATTCCACGTGCACCTCGTCGGCGCTGACCAGCTCCTGCAGCACGGTCAGGCCAGTGGTCACGACCGTCACGTCGCGGGCGTCGCGCAACTCGCGCGCCAAGGCGCCGGTGGTGGTGCCGGAATCCAGCAGCACCGTCTCACCGGGGAGGATCTGCCCGGCCGCCCACCTGGCGATGGCCTGCTTGGCCGCGAACGCCTCGCTGCTGCGCTGGCGCAGCGAGCTCTCCTGGTGCCCGGCGACCGCGATCGCGCCCCCGTAGGTGCGCGCGAGCCGCCCGGCGGATTCCAGCTGCGCCAGGTCGCGGCGGATCGTCGACGCGGTGACCCCGAACGTCGCGGACAGCTCTTCGACGCTGGTCAGCCCGGACGTGGTGGCCAGCCGCACGATGGCGGCGCGGCGATCCTGCGATCCGCGGGGCATCGTCGGTCCTCCTCGGGTCGATGTCGTCCTGCCAAGGATGGCGCAGGCGGCCGATCCGCCGGGGCGCGGGGATCGGCGCGTCGTGCGGATGCGGTTCGGCTGCCGCAGCGCAGATCGGGTTTGCGAAGGTGCGCCAGCCGTTCGCGGTGCCTGCGGCTCACCAGACCGGCCAAGCGCTAAGCCGCGGCCGAGAGTTCGGCCGCCTGCCGCAGCGCTTCGGCCATGCTGCGCGGATCCGCCTTGCCGGTGCCCGCGATGTCGAAGGCCGTGCCGTGGTCCACCGACGTGCGGATCACCGGCAACCCGACGGTGATGTTGACCCCGGCTTCGATCCCGAGCACCTTCACCGGCCCGTGTCCCTGGTCGTGGTACATCGCCACGATCAGGTCGTAGTCCCCGCGCCCGGCCAGGAAGAACGCGGTGTCGGCGGGCAGCGGGCCGCGGGCGTCGATGCCGTCGGCGCGGAGCCGCTCCAGCGCGGGAACGATCTTGGTCTCTTCCTCGCCGTGGCCGAACAGGCCGTTCTCCCCGGCGTGCGGGTTGATCCCGCACACTCCGATGCGCGGGTGCGCGATCCCCGACCCGGTGATCGCCCGGTTCCCGCGCCGCACGGTCCGCTCGACCAGCCCGGGCTCGATCTTCGCGACCGCGTCGATCAGGCCGATGTGCGTGGTCACGTGCACGACCTTGACCGATGGCGTGGACAGCATCATGGACACCTCTTCGGTGCCGGTCAGGTGCGCGAGCAGTTCGGTGTGGCCGGGGAAGAGGTGCCCGGCGGCGTGCAGCGCCTCCTTGTTCAGCGGAGCGGTGCAGATCCCCTGCACCGCGTGGCGCGCGGCCAGCTCGGCGGCGACCCGGATGTACTGGTACGCGGCCTCGCCCGCGGCCGGTGACACCTCGCCCCACGCCAGGTCGGCGGGCAGCAGCCCGAGGTCGAGCACGTTGATCCGCCCCGGCTCGAAGACCGCGTCGTCGACCGAGTCCACCGCCACGACCCGCGCCTCGCGCCCGATGATCCGCGCGGCGGTGCGCAGCCGCTCGGCGTCGCCGACGACGATCGGGCGAGCGCGCGCCGAGGTCGCGTCGTCGAGCAGCGCACCGGCGATGACCTCGGGGCCGACGCCGGCGCCGTCGCCCATGGTGACGGCGATCAGGGGAGTGGTCATGTTCAGCCTTCCGTTGCGGGACGCAGGTGTTCGGCGATGCGCACGAGGCTGTCCGCATCGCCGAAGCTGCCGGGCCGGGTCACCACGGACGTGCCGCCGCGGGTGCGGCTGCGCACGGCGCCGTGGTGGATCTGGGTGAGTGGCACGAGCTCGTCCATGCCGAGCGCGTCGAGCACGCGGCGCGCGGTTTCGCCGCCGGTGAGCACGAGATCGACCGGGCGATCGGCGGATCTGACGGCGCGGGCGGCGGTTTCGGCCAGCCGCCGGACGATTTCGCGTGAGTGCGCGGGGTTCACGCCGTGCGGAGATTGCAAGGTCACCGCCACCGGGGAGTGCCGCAGCGCCCTTGCGATCGGGTCGGACTCGTCGCGTTGTGCGAGCAGGACGGGCACGTCGAGCGGGATCTGCTGCACGCCGCGGGTGGCCAGCCTGCGCACTTGCTCGGCGGAGGCGGCCTCGGCCGTGCCGATGACGAACAGCAGCCCGTGCGCGGAATCGGGCGCTTCGATGCCGTAGCCGTCCACTTCGGGCATTGCGCGGCCGAGTGCGGTCGCGAGGCCGCCGGAGCCCGCGAGCCGGACTCCCGGCAGGTCTGCGCAGGCCGCGACGACGGCGTCCAGGTCGGCGTCGGTCTCCCCGTCGCACAACGGGATTTCGCCCGCTTCGAGGCAGTCGCGCACCGTTTCGCGCAATCGGCCGGAGCGCACGACATCGAGCGTGATGACGCGGCAGCGCTGCGGGGCGAGCGCTTCGGCGATCGTGGCAGCCGGAGCGGCGGACTCGGCGGACCACTGACCGCTCCGGTGCAGCGGTCGTCCGCTGACGTGCAGCACTCCGTTGTGGACGGTGCGGCCCGCGGGCGGCAGCGCGGGAGCGAGCACTGCGGGGCGTGCCGCGGCGAGCATGGACCGCACGTTGCCGCGCAGCAGCGAGTCGATCTTCAGGAAAGCCTTCGCGGCCGGGCGCGCGGCGAGCGTTGCGTGAACCGAGCGTTCGGCTTCGGCGCCTGGCGCATTCCTGCAGTCCAGGTCTGCCACGGCGAGGGCCGGGCGTCCATCATGTTGCGTGTTGTGCGCAGCAAGCGTCTCGGTGCTCGCGGGTAGTTCGATCCGCGCGGAGCGACATCCCGGTAGCAGGGCCGCTGCGGCCTCGGCGGCACCGGAGAGGTCGTCGGCGATCGCGAGCACGTCCGCTCGCAAGACTGCTGCGGCGTCCGCCGGTTCAGTGTTTTCCGGCGAATATCGGGAAAAATCGGTGATCAGGGGAATTTCGGTGTGAGCGTTGTCGCCCATGTGCTTCCCCTTTCGGCTCTGTTGCGCGAGCAGTGGCCGGTGGTGTCTCCGGCGGCTCGGTCCGACCTCCGGGCCGCGCACTGTTTGCGCGAATCACGCTACGACAGTTGCGCACAACGCGCAATCATGCCAGAGTGCCTCGCGAAGCTCAGATATCCCGCAAAGCTCAGCGAGCACTGCGCGAAGTGCAGAGCACTGCGCGACCAAGAAGTGCAGAGCACTGCGTAGCTCGAAGTACTGCGTAGCGCGAAGTGCAGAGCACTGCGCGACCGAAGTGCTCTGCGTAGCACCGGCGATCGCCGAAGGCGTTGCCGGTGCCGTGTGCGGAAAGGTCAATGATGACCCGCTCTATGACGACGTGGTCCGGTGCGCAGGCGGTCTCCCGCCGCGGCCTGCTGCGCGCCGGTGCCGCC
>NZ_JAFRFW010000689.1:0-1758 GCF_017434145.1 Saccharopolyspora sp.
GATGGGGTTTTCTCGGGAATGGCTGTGGAGGCAGCACGCGCGGGCCCTGGAGAAGGAGATCGACCGGCTCGACCCGCCGGACCCGGACCACCCGAAGCAGCGGGGCGCTTCCGCACCGCAGGTACCCGGTTCGTCCGCTGCGGCCAAGGAGGCGTTGCGGCGATCGCTGGCCGTCGGGCAGCAGGAGGCCGCGAAGGCGTGCCCGCGGTTGCCCGGCTACCGCGCCGGGCTGACCGGCTCGGTCTCGGCAGGCTGCGCGGGCCTGACGGAGGTGCTGGCATGAGCAGCGAGCTGCCCGAACAAGCGGCCCAGGCGCTGCGCACCGCGTTGCAGGCGGAGCACGCCGCGGTGTGGACCTACGGGTTGGCGACGGCGTTCGCCGAGCAGTCCGCGGTCAGCTCGGCGGAGCAGCAGGCCACCGAGCTGCACGAGCGGCACCGGGACGACGCGGAGCGGCTGATCCGGGCCGCGGGCTCGACACCGGCGGTGGCCGCGCCCGCCTACGAGCTGCCGCAGCAGGTCACCGACGAGAACTCGGCGATCCGGGTGCTGACCCTGGCCGAGCAGGAATGCGCGGTCGGCTGGCGAGCGGTGCTGGAACGCACCGAACCGGACAGCGGCGACCCCGCGGTGCGGCAGCTGGCGCTGGACGCGCTGACCACCGCGGCGAGCCGGGCGACCCGCTGGCGGATCACCATCGGCGAGGAACCGGCGGCGAAGGCGTTCCCCGGGCAGCCTTGATCCCGGAGCGGCCTTGATCTCCGGGCGGCCTTGATCTCCGGGCGACTCGGCGGGCGAGCTCCCGTTGCCCCGCGGGGTCAGCTCCCGGTGCTGTCCTGCGGCCAGCCGAGCCGCAGCGCGTCCCGGGTGACCTCGGAGAGCCGGGCGTCCTCGAAAGTGGCCGGTTTGCCGAAGTAGCCGGACTCACCGACCACGACGAGGCGGTCCTGCTGCTCGGAGTAGTAGCCGACGTCCTGGCTGAGCTTCGGGAAGTCGTCGGGCAGGTCCCGCCCGGCGGAGACGAGGTCCATCACGTTGCCGGTGCTGTCGGTCGACACCAGCGAATTCAGCTGCGCGGCGGAAGCGGCGTCGGGCATCCGGACGGTCACCACGGACGTCAGTGCCCGCTGCCCGCCGGGCAGCGTGGTGGAGTACAGCGCCCTGGTGAGGTGCTCGCACTGGTGCTGCTGGAAATATGCCTTGATCTGCTCGGTGGAGACGTTCGCGCAGCCGCGGAAGCCCTCCTCCCGCAGTTCGGGGTGGAACTGGAACTTGCCCTGCGGCGGCTGCGGTCCCTGCGCCTGGTCATCGGCCGGGTCGGAGGGTTTGACCAACAGCCACACCAGTCCGGACAGCAGCGAGACGCCGAACAGCACGAGCCCGCGCAGCAACCAGCCGGACGGGGTGATCTTGGTGCCACCGTTCCCGCTCGCCGGGTTCGGCTCGGCCGGGGCCTGCCTGCTGGTTGAGGGGTGGGCGCGCTGGACAGGGGCGGCCTGCTGGGCCGGAGCGGCTTGCTGGGCCGTTCCCGGGTACTGCGGCCCCGGTTGCTGGGCCATTCCCGGGTGCTGAGCGGTTCCGGGATGCTGGGCGGTTCCGGGGTGCTGGGCGGTTCCGGGATGCTGGGCCGCTCCGGGGTGCTGGGCGGGGTACTGGTTCGCCCCGGCGTAGGCACCACCGGGATTCGACTGCGGCCAATAACCCTGCGCCGCATAGGGCTGCTGGTACGGATGCGCCGAGTACGCCTGGGTCGGCTGC
>NZ_JAFRFW010000690.1:0-2490 GCF_017434145.1 Saccharopolyspora sp.
CACCGCGCTGCTGTCGGCCGTGGGCCACGACCTGCGCACCCCGCTCGCGTCGATCAAGGCTTCGGTGAGCAGCCTCCGCGCCCCGGACCTGCGGTTGTCCGAGCAGGACACCGCCGAGCTGCTCGCCGGTGTGGAGGAATCCACCGACCGGCTCGCCGACCTGGTGGACAACCTGCTGGACTCGTCGCGGCTGGCGACGGGTGCCATCGTGCCGAAGCTGCGCCCGGTCGGTTACGACCAGGCCGTGGCGGGCGCGCTGGCCGGGTTGGACGGCCGTGGTCGCGTCGAGGCCGACGCCGACGAATCGCTGCCCGCGGTGCTCGCCGACATCGGCCTGTTGGAGCGGGTCATCGCCAACGTGCTGCAGAACGCGCTCAAGTACAGCGACGACCGGGTTTTCGTGCGTTCCAGCGAGCACGCGGCGTGGGTGGAGCTGCGGGTGGTCGACCACGGTCCGGGTTTGCCGCACGGTGCCGCGGATTCGGTGTTCGCCCCGTTCGAGCGCCTCGGTGGGCACACCGACACCGGTGAGCCCGGTGTGGGCTTGGGGTTGAGCGTGGCGCAGGGTTTCATGACGGCCATGCACGGCACCATCCGCGCCGAGGACACTCCCGGGGGCGGCCTCACGGTCGTGCTGGCGCTGCCCGCGAGCGTGGAGGCCCGATGACGAAGGTCCTGGTGGTCGACGACGAGCCGCAACTGCTGCGGGCGCTGCGCATCAACCTCACCGCACGCGGCCACGAAGTGCTCGTCGCCGCCGACGGCACGACCGCGCAGCGGTTGGCGGCGGAGGGCAAACCGGACGCGGTGGTCCTCGACCTCGGCCTGCCCGACCTGGACGGAGTGCAAGTCATCGAGGGTCTTCGCGGCTGGAGCACGGTGCCGGTGCTGGTGCTGTCGGCCCGCACCGAGTCGACGGACAAGGTGCACGCGCTCGACGCCGGAGCCGACGACTACGTCACGAAACCCTTCGGCATGGACGAGTTGCTGGCCCGCCTTCGGGCCGCGCTGCGCCGGGCCGGGGATTCCGCCGCCGCGGACGAACCCGTGGTGCGCACGGAGAGCTTCCAGGTGGATCTCGTGGCCAAGAAGGTGCACCGCCACGGCGCCGAGGTGCACCTGACCCCGACGGAGTGGGGGATGCTGGAAGTGCTGGTGCGGAACCGGGGACGGCTGGTCGGCCAGCGGCAGCTGCTCAAGGAGGTGTGGGGCCCCGCCTATGCGGAGGAATCCCACTACCTGCGGGTCTACCTGGCCCAACTGCGCAGGAAACTGGAGGACGACCCGAGCCGGCCCCGGCACCTGATCACCGAAGCGGGCATGGGCTACCGGTTCGAGGTGTGAACGTCCGGTTCCTGCTCGGCCCGCTGGGTCGCGGCTTGGGCGTCGTAGCGGGCGATGTCTTCCTGCGCGACCGCGATGGCCTCGTCCAGCGCGCGGCGGAACACGGCGATTTCGCTGTCGCGCAGCCGGAAGCAGCCTTGCAGCTCGGGTCCGGCGATCTCCACGTCGCCGCTGGCCGCGCCGACGGTGGCGATGTTGAACCGCTCGTCGTCGTCGACGCATCGGCACAGCCACTCCCGCTGCGGAGCGCCGTGCTCCAGCCGCGCGATCTTGTCGTCCACTGCTCCTCCTCGAGGTCGAGATCAACGTGGAACCAAGAATTGCGCAGGTGCAGTAGCCGACACAATTACGCCATCGAGTGATCGTCAGTGCAAATTTGTTCTGCCATGGTTGAAAACAGATTCCCCCGCAACCACTGGAGATTCCCCATGGCTCGACGTGTCGGCCCTTCCGCTCGCTCCCGCAGGCTCGCGCAATCACTGCGCAAGATCCGAACCGAGAACGGCGCGAGCGCCGCAGAGGTCGGCAAAGCCCTCGGCATGTCCGGCAGCAAGCTCAACCGGATCGAAACCTGCGAGATCGGGATCTACCTGGACGACCTGGAGAAGCTGCTGGATTTCTACCAGGTCGCCAAGTTGCGCCGCGTCGAACTCCTCGACATCGCCCGGCACGCCGAACAGCGCAGCTGGCTGCGCACCCGCAACGCGCACTTCCCCGCCGACTGGCAGACCTGGAGCGACTTCGAGGACGAGGCGACGGCGCTGCGGTACTACGAGCCGATGATGATTCCTGGGCTGCTGCAAACGCCTGAGTACGCGCGTGCTGTCATCGCGGCTACCGGCTGTTCTTTGACCGATCGTGAGGTCGATGAGCTGGTCAGCAGCCGGGTCGCAAAGCGTGGCTTGCTCACCGGCGCCAAGCCGCTAGAACTGCACGTGATCGTAGAAGAGGCTGCGTTGCAGCGGCCGTTCGGTGAGCCAGACTGCCGAACGCGGCAGATTCGGCACCTGATGCAGGAGGCGGAGCTCCCGAACGTGACCCTGCAGGTTCTCGCGCCCGATGCAGGACTGCATGTCGGCATGACCGGAGCATTCATCCTGGTCGAATACGGAGCAGAGCTTGGTTCCGTCTGGTTGGAGCAGATGG
>NZ_JAFRFW010000073.1:0-1537 GCF_017434145.1 Saccharopolyspora sp.
CGACCTCGGCGTGGCGCTGATCGACGCCGACCAGGACCAGGTGGCCACGCTGCGGAACTCGATGCAGCAGCGCGGTACCGCGCTGGCCGCGCTGGAGCCGGAGCGCCGGGTGTTCGCGATCGGCTCTCCGCAGCCACCGGACGACACCGAAACGACCTGGGGCCTGAAAGCGGTCGGCGCCGACAGCGCCGCGTCCACCGGCAGCGGTGTCCGGGTGGCGGTGCTCGACACCGGTTTCGACCAGCAACACCCGGATTTCGCCGGCCGCGACGTGGTGACCGCGTCCTTCGTGGAGGGCCAGGACGCGCACGACGGGCACGGCCACGGCACGCACGTGATCGGCACTTCGTGCGGCCCGCGGACGTTGCAGGCCGGGCCGGGCTACGGGATCGCCCCGGAAGCTTCGATCTACGCCGGGAAGGTGCTCAGCGACGAGGGTTTCGGCGGTGACGGCGGAATCCTGTCCGGAATCCAATGGGCCATAACCAACAACTGCCCGGTGGTGTCCATGTCGCTCGGCGCGCCGACCCAGCCGGGCCAGCCGTTCTCGGACGCATTCGAGCGGGTCGCGCAGCGGGCCATGCAGCGCGGCACGCTGATCATCGCGGCTGCGGGCAACGAGAGCCAGCGCTCCGCCGGTGTCGTGGCGCCCGTGGGGCATCCGGCGAACTGCCCGTCGGTGATGGCCATCGGCGCCGTCGACGAGCAGGGCCAGATCGCCGACTTCTCGTCCGGCACGGTCGACGAGATCGGGCAGGTCGACTTGGCCGGCCCCGGCGTGGACGTGTACTCCAGCTGGCCCGGCCAGGAGCGCTACCGCAAGCTCAGCGGAACCAGCATGGCCACCCCGCACGTCGCCGGGGTCGCCGCGTTGTTCGCGCAGCAGTTCCCCGAACGCGCTTGGGGACTGTGGGCGCGGTTGACCCAGCGCGGTCGGCGGCTGGCGCTTCCCGCCACCGACGTGGGCACGGGGCTCGTGCACGCGCCCTGACCCGGAGTGCGGCGCGGGCGGACCGGACGGTTCCGGTCCGCCCGCGGTTTGCCGTCGTGGCAAGGGTGTTCAGGTGTGTCGTTCCCCCGAATCGGGTAGTCGGAAGGCGGCCGGTCAGGTGCGCTGAACCGGCGGAGCACCATCAGGTGACCGCGCTGACGAGTCTCGAGCGCGGCCGCTCGGGGGGTCGGCTACGGATGAACGCACACGACGCCGGGGAAGGCGATACCGGCAGGCAATCGGCCGCTCCCGGCCGGCCCGGTGAGCAACGTGCCCGGGAGGACGCCGCGGCGCTGGCACGCCGGGCGAACCGCGAGCTGACCATAGCCGCGGACAGCGCGGCGCAGGCCGCCGCGCCCACCGAGATCCCCGGCGCACGGGGAGAACCGCCCGCGGAATCTGAGATCACCTCCGCCCGCGACGCGCTGCTCGACATCGCCGCGAGGGGACACCGGCTGGCGCACCTGCTCGACAGCCTCGCCTACCGCTACGCGGCTCCCGGCCGGGCACGGCCGCCGGACGCGCACGTCGCGCTGGACCAGCCGC
>NZ_JAFRFW010000691.1:0-9294 GCF_017434145.1 Saccharopolyspora sp.
CGGATGGGGCGGCGGCGACGGTGCAGCACGTGTGGGCCCTGGCGGTGGCTTGGCGGCCCGGCACGACCAGGAGCGCGCTCCGCCCGAGCGGTGCGCGCCCCCGCGGCTGAGGTCCCGCTTCCCGCACCGGCGGGCGGCTTCCCCGGCGCCCTACTTGGCGGCGCCGTCGATCAGCCGGAAGAACGCCGCCTCCAGGTCGTTGTCGTCGGCCAGGCCGTGCAGCGGACCCTGGTAGCGCATGGTGCCGGAGACCAGCACCGAGATGCGGTCGCAGATCTGCGCCACTTCGTAGAGCTGGTGGCTGGAGATCAGCACGGCTCGCCCTTCGTCGGCCAGCGAGCGCAGCAACGCCCGCATGTCCCGGATTCCGACCGGGTCGAGACCGTTCGTCGGTTCGTCCAGCACCAGCACGCGCGGATCGCCGACCAGCGCGATGGCGATTCCCAGCCGCCAGCGCATCCCCAGCGAGTACTTGCCGACCTTGCGGTCGGCGTGCTCGGCCATGTCCACCTGGCGGAGCACTGTGTCCACTCTGGACTCCGGGACGCCGCGCAGCCGTGCGTGCACCAGCAGGTTCCCCCGGCCGGTCAGGAACGGCCACAGGCCGGGGTGGTCGAGCAGGAAACCCACGTCGTGCAAGGTCTCCGCCTGCCGCGGCCTGCCCCAGACGGACACGTTCCCGCTGTCCTGGCGGCGCAGGCCGCCGATGATGGACAGCAGCGTGGTCTTCCCGGCACCGTTGGGTCCGATCAGGCCGGTGACCGAGCCGGTGGGGACGTCCAAGGAGACCCCGCGGAGCACGGGGGTGCTGCGGTAGCTCTTCACGATGTCGTCGGCGGCGAGTGCGGTGCTCATCAGATCTCCTTGCGTCGTAGGACCATGCAGGACAGCGCGGTGGCAGCGGCGGCGAGCACGACCGACAGCAGCATCGCGGCGAACGCGGGCCCGAGGTCGGCCAGCGGGCTCCCCGGTGGCAGCGCGACCCCGTTCGCCCGCACTTGGCCGAACGGGAGCATCGCGCGCAGCGGCCAGCCGAAGGGGTTGAGGAACCAGAAGGCCTTGTCCGCGGTCAGCATCCCCGCCAACGCGCCGACGACGCCGACGGCGATGGTGGTCGCCATCGCGGCTGCGAGGGTCAGCAGCAGCATCAGCCCGGCGATCCCCAGCAGTGCCACCCACATCGCGGCGGCGCCCGCCAGTGCGTCCGCGGGAACCGGGACCCCGCTGTTGATTCCGCCGATCCACAACGCGAGGCCGAGGATGAGGCTGGGCACCGCGGTGATCACGGCCAGCGAGGCCATCTTGGCGAGCACCAGGCCGTTGCGCGCTACCGGTGCGGCGAGCAGGAACAGCCAGGCCTCCCGATCCTGGGTGACCGCGATCCCGACGAGCAGGGCGATGAACGCGGGAAGCAGGCTTCCCCAGCCGGTCAGCGTCATACCGCGGTACTCGGGCCAATCGGCGCCGAGCGCGGTCGAGACGACCATGGGCAGCGCGATCACCAGCGGCGTCAGCGACATCAGCCACACCAGGGAGCCCCGGCGTGCGCGGTAGAGCTCGGTGCCGATGATGGTGCCGAGCCCGGCGGTGTTCCGGGCAGCGATGGACATGGCGGTTCCTCCCGAGGATCTGCGGCCGGTAGGGGTGGATTGCGCGGGTGGCCGTCCGCGCCGGTTCTGCGACGGCATTCAGATCTCCTTGCGCCGCAGGACGACGCAGGCCGCTGCGATGGTCGCGGCGGCCAGCGCGAGCGACAGCAGCATCGCCGTGAGAACCGGCCCCGTGGCGGCCAGCGGGCTGCTGTCCGGGATCTCGACGCCGACCAAGCGCCTGCCGAACGGGAGCATGGCGCGCAGCGGCCAGCCGAAGGGATTGACGAACCAGAACGCCTTGTCCGCGGTGAGCAGGCCCGCGAACACCCCGACGACTCCGGCGCCGACGGTGACCGGGAAACCGAAGCTGATCGCCAGCAGCAGTAGCAGGCCCGCGATCCCGAACAGCGCCACCCACATCGCGAGCACTCCGGTGAGCGGCCCGGTGGGCAACGCGAGGCCCGCGAGCAGCGCACCGGCGCACAACGCGATGCCGAGCACGAGGCTGCCGAGCGCGGTGACGACCACCAGCGCGGCGGCCTTGCCCAGCACCAGGTGGTTCCGCGAAACCGGCGCGGCGAGCAGGAAAAGCCACGCGTCCCGGTCTTGGCGCACGTCGAGCCCGATGGCCAGCGCGGTGACGGCGGGCAGCAGTCCGCCCCAGCCCATCAGCGCCAGCCCCTGCCACTGCTCCCAGTCACCGCCGAGAGCAGTCGCGAGCAGCATGGGCAGCGCCAGCGCGACGGGGCTGAGCAGCATCAGCCACAGCAGGGGCCCGTGGCGCGCGCGGTAGAGCTCGGTTGCGACGACGGTGCCGAAACCAGCCGTGGTTCGCTGCGCGGTGCCGATCGACATGCGACGTCCTTCCTTCGTCGTTCGGAAGGTACGTAGCCGCGTCGGCGCCGCTGGTTCACGACCGATCCGCGATGACCGCAGCGAGTGGGTCAGCGCATCAGGGCTTGCGGGGCATCAGGGCTTGCGGGCGATGCCGCCGAATTCCCAGATCTTGTTCTCCAGCTCGGGGCGGGCGGGGATCTCGTAGTCGAACAGGGCGTCGGTGTGCATGGCCGGTTCTTGCTCGCTGGGCCGCCAGCGGGTGATGTTGACCAGTCCCGGATCAACCACCTCGAGCCCGTCGAACAGGGCGGTGACTTCGGCTTCGGTGCGGACCCGGCCCCACGTGGTCTGCTCGTTCATGAACCGGGTGAGGAATTCCGCGGCGTCGGCGTCGTCGCTGACCAGGTGCGACATCATCAGGTAGCTCCCGGACGGCACCGCGTCGAGCATGGTCGCGACCGCCTGCCGCGGCTCGGCTTCGTCGGGCAGGCAGTGCAGCACCGACACGTACAGCACCGCCACCGGCTCGTGCGCGAAATCGATGAGCCGCCTGGTGTCGTCGTGCTCGAGGACCGCCGCGGGCCGGGCCATGTCGGCCTGGATGACCGTCGTGCGCTGATCGTCGGTGAGCAGCGCCCGCCCGTGCGCGAGCACGACGGGGTCGTTGTCCACGTAAACGACGTGCCCGCCGGAGTTCTCCTGCTGCGCCACTTGGTGCACGTTGAGCTGGGTCGGCAGGCCGCTGCCGAAATCGATGAACTGCCGGATTCCCGCCTCGCGCGCCAGGTATCGCACGCCGCGGCCGAGGAAGGCGCGGTTGTCCCGCGCCGTGGTGATGATGTCCGGAACGCCTTGCAGCATCGCGTACGTGGCGTCCCGGTCGACGCGGAAGTTGTCCTTGCCGCCGACCGCGTAGTCGTAGATGCGGGCCACGCTGGGAACCGAGGTGTCCACCTCGGGCGGTAGCGACGACGGTTCGCTTCCGGGGGTGCGCTCGGGGTCGTCCATGCTGATCTCGGCCCATCTGACGGTGCGGCTGCGTCCGGGCGCAGCTCCCGGGGGTCAAGATCATCTTAGTCGATGTCCGAGATCCCTGACAGGGTTTCGCGCGGCCTCCGTCCGGTTGATTTCGCAACCATTGCTGAGTTTTCCGCGCCGCCGCAACGTTTTCGTGCGGGTTTCTCCGCCGGGACATCCCCGGTTCGATCCGAAAATGCCCGCGCGGGGCGGCGTCGACTTGTACTCTCGCGTCCGTGGATCCGTTCGCCAGTTCAGCTCCGGTCCTGGTCACCATCGGGGACATCGCTTGCACGCAGGACGAGGTGATCACCCCGTCCGGCCGCGCGCCGATCGTCGGCACGACGTGGACCTTCACCGACATGTCCCGGACCAACAGCGGGATTCCCGCGTGGGCCATCGTGTGCGCGGTGATCTTCTTCCTGTTCTGCTTCCTCGGACTGCTGTTCCTGCTGGCGAAGGAGGAGCGCACCGATGGTTCGGTCCAGGTGACCGTGCAAGGTCCGGGTCTGCTGCACACGGTGCAGGTCCCGGTGTTCGCCCAAGCGGCCGCCATGGACTTCAACGCCCGCGTCAACTACGCCCGCTCCCTGGCCCACCAGCCCTTCTGAGCCACCGCCCGCGTCGAGAGCCGGCGCTGCACTCGGATCGCCGCGAGGACGATCAGCTCCCGGGAAGCGCTGCCCGGACGTGCTCACCGCCCCGCCGCGCGGGATTCGGCCACGAACTTCCTTCAGGTCGGGCGCGATCCGCCTGTCACCCGACGTCGCCCCAGGACGTTTTCGCCGTTCGCGAATGAGTGTGGCCGCCGCCGCACGCGAACACCCTCCCGACGCGGTGAGCAGCATCCGCCGCTTTGCGTTCAAAGCGTGTCGTGGTTTTGGGTTCGTTGATCGGCTGGTTCGTGACCAGCCGGTGCGGAACCGACGCAGCGCAACCACCGCACCGTGGGGCCTGCGGGGGCTCGGCCCCCGCAACCAATACGACGGGCCACGGCGAACCCGCAGCCGCGGTGAGCAGCAGCCGCCGCCTCGTGGGGCCGATGAGAGTCGAACTCACACTGCCTAGGACCTAAACCTAGTGCCTCTGCCTATTGGGCTACGGCCCCGATGGGGTGCCAGCTTAACGGGTGGTGATGTCCGTTGTGTCCCCGACCGGGCGGTTCGGCTGTTCTCCGGCGGTGCCGGGAGGCGGTCGGGACACTGGGAACGGTCGCTGGGTGCGCTGCGGGCGTGTGATCTACGGTGTCCGCAGCAGGGTGTACTTGGAGGAGGACCGCGTGGCCCGTGATCCCGACGCGATCCAGCGCGAAATCGAGAAGACTCGTGACGCGCTGGCTGAGACGCTGGACGAGTTGAGCACGAAGGCGGATCCGAAGCGGTTCGTCGAACAGGGCAAGGCCGGCGTGCAGGAGCGGCTGAACGACCCGAGGGTGCGGTACGTCGCGATCGGTGTCGGTGCGTTGGTCGCCGTCATCGTGGTGCGCAAGATCTTCCGGTGATTGCCGTGGGGTGCGCCCGGCGGGTCACCGGCCCTCCGGGCGCATGACCGCGACTTCGGCTCCGCGGTGCACGGTTCCGCCGCGCACCACGCGCATGATGGTGCCGAACTTGTTGTCGTGTTCGTCGATCAGCCGGGTTTGCAGCGCTGTCCAACGCGTTCGTCCGCGCGCGTCCCAGCTGGGCACTGCGCAGCGCACGCACGCTCCGGCGCGTTCCCCGGTGATCTCCAAGGTCACTTCGCCCGCGGTGACGGTGGTGCCGGGTTCCCAGTCGAGTTCGCCGAACGGTGCGATGTCCGCGTCCAGGTGCACGTTCGGCCGGAACCGCAGCAGATCCACTTCGTCGCCCATTTCCGCGGTGAGCGCGTCCAGCGTGGACTGCAGCGTGACCAGCACGGTCGGGCCGCGGTCCTGGTTGCCCGCGGCGCTGTGCAGGCTCAGCGGGATGCCGAGGGATTCGGTCAGCGCCGCGGGCAGTTCGGGGTCGTTCCACTTCCAGTCGGTGCCCGCTCCGTCGTGCAGCGTCGGCGGCAGCGCCGGGTCGGCGGCCGCGCCGTAGTCGCTGCTCCAGTGCAGCAGCGCGGGGTTCTGCCGCACGGTCAGCACCGCGCCCGATCGCTTCTCCCGCTCGTCGCGCAGCACGTGCGCCCGGTCGCCGACCATCCCGCCGTCCGCGAACCGCGCCGCGCCGACGGCTTCTCCGCGCAGTGACTTCACCGGCCAGCGGTGCAGCTGCGCCACGTTCCCTCGCGACAAACCGACCTCCTCAGCTCGTTCGCGAGGTTAGCGGTTCGCCCGTGCGCGGTTCAGCGCTGCTTGCGCAACAAGGGGAGCAGGGCCTCGCCGAGCAGCCGGTCCACGAAACGCGTGTCCAGTGGTTCGCCGGTGAGCATCAGGCGGTGCAGCAGACCCGCTCCGGCCAGTTCGACGACCGTGTCGACCGGGGCGTCCGGGGCGATCTCGCCGCGCTCCGTGCCCCGTTCCATGATCAGCCGCAGCACGTTGCGCTGCGGGAGCAGGAACGACTCGCGGAACGCGGCGGCGAGTTCGCTCTCGTGCGGCAGTTCGCCGACCAGCGCCTGGGCGGCCATGCCCGCCGGGCCGGTCAGGAACGTGGCGAAGGCGCGCAGGAATTCGCCGAGGTCGCCTGCGACGCTGCCGGTGTCCGGTTCGGGGATGTTGCGCTGCACCAGCTCGGTGCAGGTGTCGATGACCAGGTCGAGCTTGGATTCCCAGCGGCGGTAGATGGTGGCTTTGCCCGCGCGCGCCCGCGCGGCCACCGCGTCCATGGTCAGCGCGCGGTAGCCGACTTCGGCCAGCACCTCCATGGCGGCGGTGCGCAGGGCTGCGTCCCGGGTCGCGTCCCGGGGGCGCCCGCGCCCGGGCGGGCTGCTGGTCGGTGCGTTCACGGCATCCATCCTAGAGAGGGCGACGGGCTGCGTGCGCGCATCGGATCACCGCGGCGCGTTGCTGGAGGCGTCGGCGGCGGCCGCGGCCTGCCGCGTCGCCTCGTCCGAGAGGCCGTGCCGGGCCTGCAGGTAGGCCGTGCTGAACGCGAATCCGTCGCCGTTGAGCAGGTGGATCACCACGCGGCCGCTGGAGTTCGGGGCGAGGTGCTCGATGATCTGGTCGGCCTGGTCCCTGGCTGCGATGAGACCGGGTGCGCGTGCGGTTCGGGTGTTGCCGTCGGCCGAGACGGTGACGGACCAGTCGTCGCCGTCCGGCACGTAGTTGGCGGTTATGTGTCCCGTTGCCATGTTGCCTCCCCGTCGCGCGGTTGCGGACGGTGACTCCGCGCATCGGCCGGGTGGCGCGCCTGCCTTGCGGGCGTCGCGGCCTCGGCCGTGGCCGCCGAGTCACCTCAGCGTGACCGCCGACTCTACGGGTTAGCCGTCAGCGAGGTCTTCGGGACTGTCGATATCGAAACCTTCCGAGATGCCGTCGCAGCTCACCAGGGTGACGTCGTGCGCACGCAGGTAACCGCGCGCACCCGCGTCGCCGATCGCGCGCTCCGCTGCTGCCCGCCAGTGCGCACGCCCCAGTAACACCGGGTGACTGCGTCGTTGCTCGATCGCGGCAGCGGCGAGGGCGTCCTCGGCGGTGTGCGCGACGACCCGGCGGACGGCTTCGGCGCTGACTCCGGGCATGTCCACGGGCAGCACCGCCGCGGCCACGACGTCGTCCGGCTCGTCGTCGAGCGCGGTGAGCGCGGCGCGCAGCGACGAGCCCATGCCGCTGGGCCACTCCGGGTTGGGGACCACCGAGACGTTCCGCAGCTGCGCGCGGCTTCGCACTTCGTCGGCTGCGGCGCCGAGCACCACCAGCACGGGTGCACAACCACCTGCGGCGAGCACCTGAGCGGCCCGGTCGACGAGCAGGGCGCCGCGGTATTCGACGAGCGCCTTCGGCTTGCCGAACCGGCGGCCCGCGCCTGCCGCCAGCACGACCCCTGCTGTTCGCATGGGCGGCAGATTACTCATCACCCCATTGCTCATCACCCCAGCCGCAGCAGGCCCTCCACGCCTTCGATCCCGAAGTACAGCGCGAACACCGCCGACAGACCGATCAGCAGCCCGCCGAGTTCCCGGGCTCTGCCGGTGCACACGCGGATCGCGCAGAACGCGATCAGGCCCGCACCGATGCCGTTGGTGATCGAGTAGGTGAACGGGATGACCGCGATGGTGAGGAACACCGGCAGCACGTAGCTCGCGTCGTCCCACGGGATGTGCCTGCACTGCGCCATCATCATGCCGCCGACCAGCACCAGCGCCGGAGCCGCCGCCTGCGCGGGAACGACTCCGGCCAGCGGCGTGAACAGGGTCGTGGCCACGAACAGCAGTCCGGTGAGCACGCTGGCCAGCCCGGTCCGGGCGCCTTCCCCGACACCGGCGGCCGATTCCAGGAACACGGTGTTGGGTGCGCTGCCGGTGACTCCGCCCGCCACCGCGCCGAACCCGTCGACCAGCAGGATTCGCCCCATCGCGGGAACCGAGCCGTCGGCGCCGGTGGTCAGTCCCGCTTCCCGGCTCACGCTGGTGATCGTGCCCATCGCGTCGAAGAACCCGGACAGCACCAGGGTGAACAGGAACGCCGCACCGGCCACCGCCCCGGCGGAGGTGAAACCGCCGAACAGGTCGACGCGCCCGAACGTGCCGAGATCGGGCGCGGACACCAGCGAGCCGGGAACCTCGGGGATGATCACTCCCCACTGCTCGGCGGGCACCTCGAACACCGCCTGCACCAGCATCGAGGCCACCGTGCCGACTGCGATGGCCAGCAGGATCGCGCCGGGCACCCGACGGGCCACCAGCACGATCATCAGCAGCAGCGTCAGGCAGAACAGCGCGCTCGGCCAGCCCACCAGGTGCGCGTCCGGGCCGCTGCCGAGCTGCACCGGCACGGTGGTTCCGGCCGAGTCCGGTTTGCGGGTGACGATCCCCGCGCTGACCAGTCCGACCAGCGCGATGTAGAGGCCGATGCCGACGGTGAGCGCGGTCTTCAGCGGCGGCGGGATGGCCAGGATGATCCGCTCCCGCAGGCCGCTGACGGCCAGCACGACGATCGCCGCGCCCGCGAGCACCACCAGCCCGAACGCCTCCGGCCAGGTCATCGCGGGCGCGATGGTGAACGCCACCACCGGGATGACGCCGAGCCCGGCGGCCATCGCCAGCGGCGCGTTGCCGACCACGCCCATCAGCACGGTCATCACGCCCGCGCACAACGCGGTGGCCGTGGTGAGCTGGGTGGTGTTCAGCGTCGCGCCGGTGCGGTCCGCGGCCGAGCCGAGGATCAGCGGGTTGAGCAGCACGATGTAGGACATCGCGACGAACGTGGTCAGGCCCCCGCGGAACTCGCGGCCGACGGTGGAACCGCGCTCGGTGATGCGGAAGTAGCGGTCGATCGGGGCGGACTTCTGGCGCAGCATTGAGCCTCCGTTCGCGACTTCGGGTTTTTCGCGCAGGACGGCGCGGCCCGGTGGCTCCGGGCTCGGGTTCGGGAGTTGCTACCTCGGTGGCAGCGTGCGGAAGGTGGTTCGCGCAGCTGCGGCGCCGATCACCGGCTGATCGCCGCTTGTCGAACCTGTCGGCGGCCTGCGCGGATCCGCGGCAGGCGTCAGTACTCGACCCGGTCGGGCTTGGCCAGCCACCGGTCGAACGGCGCGTTGCGCTCGTCCAAGGCGATCTGGCGGACCTCGGTGGGCCACGGCTTGCCCGGGTCGCGGAACAGGTCGTGGAACGCGCGGTCGTCGAACCCGGCGTGCGCAGCGTCCTCGCGGTCGGCGGCGTAGAGCACCCGGTCCAGCCGCGCCCACAACGCCGCGGCCAGGCACATCGGGCACGGTTCGCA
>NZ_JAFRFW010000692.1:0-3918 GCF_017434145.1 Saccharopolyspora sp.
CGAGGTGTCGCCGAACAGCGCGGCGCGGCCCGCGGTGGACAGCGCACCGAGCGCGACGACGCCCAGCGCGGTCGCCTCGGACAACGTCCAGCGCACCAGGTCGTCGCGCATCCGCCCGCCGCGGCGGGGAGCCCGCCAGGCCAGCACCGCGGCGGCGTCGTCGGGTTTGCGCACGCCGTGGCCGCCGGGGAGTTCGTCCAGCAGGCTCAGGATCCGCATCCGGTCGCGCGGCGCCAGCGGCCTGCGCAGGTCCTCGGAAAGCGGGCCGAGCAGCCGGTCCTTCTCGTCGCGGGCGCCGATCAGGCCGGGCAGCCGCGGCATGTCCAACCAGGTGCTGGCCAGCGGAGCCCAGCGTTGCTCCGGGCCCGCGGCCAGCCAGGTGTCCGCGCCGTAGGTGAGCATCCACTGCGGCTCGTTGCCTTCCGAGGACGCGATCAGGTTCGCCGCCACCGCCAGCTCGACCAGCAGCGAAACCCGCGACTCGTCGACCTCCAGGACCTTGGCGGCACGGCGGATCTCGCGGACGCCGACACCGCCGGAACGCAGTACGTCGGGCGGTTCCTCGCTCCACAGGTGCAGCAGCGATTCCAAGTGCCGCAGCAGTTCCAGCACCTCACCGGCCGCCGTGGAGTCCACAGTGGATTGGCCGAGGTCGGCGAGGTCGAGCAGCGGCTCCTCCGGCTCGACCGCGCCCATCGGGTGCGCACCGCGCACCGCGAAGGCGAGCTGGCGGGGCAGCTCCACGGTCGCCGCGTCCCGGCGCAGCAGCAGGCCCTTCGCCAGCAGCCGCTGCACCGGGGTCTGGGCATCGGCGAGGGTGAAGTTGCGGCCCGCGTCCTTCGTGCTGCCCACCGGCTGATCGCCCGCGAGCTTGCCGACCAGGTCCCGCTCCTGCTGGTCCAGTGCGGCCAGCGCGGTGTGCGCCGCCGCTTCGGTCATGTCCTCGGCCGGGCGGCCCAGCCCCGCCGGGAACGTCGGCAACGACTCCCGCACCGCGGGCACCACCGACAGCTCTTCGTCCGCGCCCCAGGCCAGCGCGCGCAGCCGCAGGTCGGCGACGGACCGGCGGGTCCGCTGCGGAGTGACCTCGGCGCCCAGCAACTCCGCGACCGCGTCCAGCGGCACCGGGGCCGCATCCGCGTCCAGCAGCACCAGTGCTTCCAGCGTGGACAACGTGAACGAGTCCAGGTCCTCGCACGCCCGCGCCACCGAAGAGCGCACGCCGGCCCGCGTCGCCAGCACCGACGTGTCCGCGGGCGGGGGAGTGGCCAGGTCCGGCCGGGCGCGCAGCAGCGCGACCAGTTCCTCGTCGTCGCGTGCGCGCAGCGAGTCCGCGAGTGCAGCCATCCCGGCCACGATACCGAGCCGGATGCGCGTGCCCACGCGGTTCGTCCGGTGTGACGCGTGCGGGGTGGGGTTCGTTCGGGCGGCCCGGTCGGGCAGACTTGCATGGGCAGGCCGGATGACCTGGCCAGCAGACCCCGGCAAGACGACCCCGGCAAGACGACACAGCGCGGAGGGTGACCGTGGCAGGCAAGGCGAAGAAGGACCGCATCGACCCCGCGTGGCCGCAGGATCCGCACGCGGTCAGCGAGCTGGTCGCCGACAAGCAGGGCGCGTTGTCCCCGTTCGGCGGCACCACGTTCCCGCTGGACGAGGAGACCGTCCCGTACGAGCACCCGGTCACCGAGATCAACAAGTAGGCCCTCGCCGGAGCCTCCGGGCCGCGCCCTGCACGGGCGCGGCCCGTTTTCGTGTCGCACCCTGTCCCCGTCCGCATCGCGCGCGGATCCCATTCGTCCCGATTCCATCCGGAGGCAAGGGGGTTCCGGCGGAAAAGGTGTTGGTCGTTGGTCACAAAGCGGAAAGTTCTGGAGATTTTCTTTGTAGGGTGAAGCCCGTCCGCTTTGGCGGCACGCAGGGCTTGCCCTCCGGCGAGTTCTGTGCAAGGGCTCGAAGCTTCTCGCGTAACAGGGGTGTGACCATGCCGGTTCCAGGTCCGGGGTACTCGATCACGGTCCGGGTGGAGGCGCCGCCGTCGGCCAGCGCCGCCGGTGACCTCACCACCGCCATCGGCCGGGCAGGCGGGGTGCTCACCGCCTTCGACGTGGTCGAGTCGCACGCCGACCGCATCGTCGTGGACATCACCTGCAACGCGCTGTCGGCCGATCACGCCAACGACATCACCGACCGGCTCGGCGAACTGCCCGGCGTGCAGGTGCGCAAGATCTCCGACCGGACCTTCCTGGTGCACCTCGGCGGGAAGATCGAGGTGAACTCCCGGGTCGCGTTGGCCAACCGCGATGACCTCTCGCGCGCCTACACGCCCGGTGTCGCGCGGGTGTGCACCGCCATCGCGGCCAACCCGGAGGACGCCCGCAGGCTGACCGTCAAGCGCAACTCGGTCGCCGTGGTCACCGACGGTTCCGCGGTGCTGGGGCTGGGCAACATCGGCCCGGCTGCGGCGCTTCCGGTGATGGAGGGCAAGGCCGCGCTGTTCAAGAAGTTCTCCGGCGTGAACGCCTGGCCGGTGTGCCTGGACACCCAGGACACCGAGGAGCTGATCCGCACGATCGAACTGCTCGCCCCGGTCTACGGCGGCATCAACCTGGAGGACATCGCCGCACCCCGGTGCTTCGAGATCGAGGCCCGGCTGCGCGAGAAGCTGGACATCCCGGTGTTCCACGACGACCAGCACGGCACCGCGATCGTGGTGCTCGGCGCGCTGCGCAACGCGCTGCGAGTCGTCGGCAAGAACATCGAGGACTGCCGCATCGTGGTCTGCGGAGTGGGCGCCGCCGGTTCGGCGATCATCCGGTTGCTGCAGCACAAGAAGCCGCGCGACATCATCGCGGCGGACATCGACGGCATCGTGCACAGCGGGCGCGGCGACACCGACCCCAACCTGCGATCGATCGCCGCGAGCACCAACGCCGACGGTCGCACCGGCACGCTCTCGGACGCGATGCCCGACGCGGACGTGTTCATCGGGGTGTCCGCGCCGAACCTGCTCGGCGAGTCCGACGTGGCCGCGATGAACTCCGATTCGATCGTGTTCGCGCTGGCCAACCCGGATCCGGAGATCGACCCGCTGGAAGCGCGCAAGCACGCGGCGGTGGTGGCCACCGGCCGCAGCGACTACCCGAACCAGATCAACAACGTGCTGGCCTTCCCCGGGTTCTTCCGCGGGCTGCTGGACGCGCACGCGCACGAGATCACCGACGACATGATGATCGCGGCGTCGAACGCGATCGCCGACGTCGTCGACGGGGAGGAGCGGGTGAACGCTTCGTTCATCGTGCCCAGCGTGTTCGACTCCAACGTGGCTCCCGCCGTGGCGGAGGCCGTCCGCAAGGCCGTGATCGCCGGCCGCTCCGAGCCGCCTTCCCCCGGCGGCACCTCCCTGCCCTGGTCCATGGCCGAGGACTTCGACTACTGACCCGCCCGACACGCCCGCCCAAGCCCGTGTCCGCCGGTAAGTGAACGGCCTGTTCGCCCGGCTAGATTGGTCGAACGGTCCGTTCGCTCACGTCGTTGTTGGTCGGAGCGAGTGATGTGCGGGCGTGTCGGCCATTGCCGCGGCATCCCGGCAGCCGTCGCTCGTTCGGCGCCGCGCTCTAAGGTGCGGGCATGGGGCACAACGAACTCACGCACACCGACGAGTCGGGCGCGGCACGCATGGTCGACGTCTCGGAGAAGTAGGCGAGTGCGCGCACCGCCGTGGCCACCGGCGTCGTGCGCACCACCGAGGAAGTCGTCGCGCTGGTGCGCAGCGACGGCCTGCCGAAGGGCGACGCGCTGGCCACCGCCCGCATCGCGGGGATCATGGCCGCCAAGCGCACCCCGGACCTCGTGCCGCTGTGCCATCCCATCGCGTTGTCCGGCGTCGAGGTCCAGCTCGAGCCCGCCGACGCGGAA
>NZ_JAFRFW010000693.1:0-4091 GCF_017434145.1 Saccharopolyspora sp.
CTGATCGCGACCGGTGCCGCCGCGCTGGCCGCACTGGTGCTGGCACCGCGCTGCCGTCCACCGCGCGCGGTGGCACTGCTGGGCGGTGCGGCGCTGGTCATGTCGGTGCGGGTGCTGGAGTTCCCGATCACCTCCGGGCGGTTCGAGGGCGCGGCTCCCGGGCTCGGGCTGTGGTTCGCGATCGCCGCCGTGCTCGCCATCGCGGTGACCGCCGGGTTCGCGGCACGTCGCTGACGCGCCTCCGCCGGAGGTGTCGCGCCTGTTCCGTTCGTCACGTCAGGGCGGTTCCGGACCCGTGCCCACCCGGTGCTGGATGCATTCACCTGCGGCTACGCGCCTGCTCGGGTGAGCCAGTTCACCGGGTGCGCCGCACCGGGCTTCCTCGCAGGTCGATATCGTCGCCGCGTCCGACACCGACGTCGCAGGAGAGTCGAGTGGACCTGTACGAGTACCAGGCGAAGGAAATCTTCGCTGCCCACGGAGTGCCGACGCTGCCCGGTTCCGTGGCCGTAGATCCCGATGGGGCCAAGGCAGCCGCCGAGCAGCTCGGCGGGCCCGTGGTGATCAAGGCCCAGGTCAAGACCGGGGGCCGGGGCAAGGCAGGCGGCGTCAAGCTCGCCGAGAACGCCGATGAGGCCAAGCCCAAGGCCGAGGCGATCCTCGGCCTGGACATCAAGGGCCACGTGACGCGGCGAGTGCTGGTCACGAGCGCCTCGGACATCGCCGACGAGTACTACTTCTCCTTCCTGCTCGACCGCGCCAACCGGAACTTCCTGGCGATGGCCTCGGTCGAGGGTGGGATGGAGATCGAGGAAGTCGCGGCGACCAAGCCGGAAGCACTGGCGCGCATCCCGATCGACCCGATCCAGGGCGTGGACGCGGCCAAGGCCCGCGAGATCGTCGACGCCGCGAAGTTCCCCGCCGAGATCGCCGACCAGGTCGTCGACGTGATCGTGCAGCTGTGGGAGACCTTCGTGGCCGAGGACGCCATGCTGGTGGAGATCAACCCGCTGGTCAAGGACCCGCAGGGCAAGGTCATCGCGCTGGACGGCAAGGTCACGCTGGACGAGAACGCCGCGTTCCGGCAGGCCAAGCAGGCCGACCTGGTCGACAAGGACGCCGAGGACCCGCTGGAGGCCAAGGCCAAGGCCAAGGACCTCAACTACGTCAAGCTCGACGGTGAGGTCGGCATCATCGGCAACGGCGCCGGGCTGGTCATGTCCACGCTGGACGTCGTCGCCTACGCGGGCGAGGCGCACAACAGCGTCAAGCCGGCGAACTTCCTGGACATCGGCGGCGGCGCTTCCGCCGAGGTGATGGCGGCCGGGCTGGACGTCATCCTCGGCGACAGCGACGTGAAGTCGGTGTTCGTCAACGTCTTCGGCGGCATCACCGCCTGCGACGCCGTGGCCAACGGCATCGTGCAGGCGCTGAAGATGCTCGGCGACGAGGCGACCAAGCCGCTGGTCGTGCGCCTCGACGGCAACAACGTCGAGGAAGGCAGGCGGATCCTGGCCGAGGCCAACCACCCGCTGGTGACGCTGGTGGACACCATGGACGGCGCGGCCGACAAGGCCGCCGAACTCGCTGCTGCGGGGGCGTGAGCGCGATGGCTATCTTCCTCAACGACGACAGCAAGGTCATCGTCCAGGGCATCACCGGGTCCGAGGGCACCAAGCACACCGCCCGGATGCTCAAGTCCGGCACCAACATCGTCGGCGGCGTCAACGCCCGCAAGGCCGGGCAGACCGTCGAGATCGAGGGCAAGCAGCTGAGCGTGTTCGGCTCGGTCGGCGAGGCGATGAAGGAGACCGGCGCCGACGTGTCGGTGGTGTTCGTGCCGCCGAAGTTCGCCAAGGACGCGGTGGTCGAGGCCATCGACGCCGAGATCCCGCTGGCCGTGGTGATCACCGAGGGCATCCCGGTGCACGACGCGGCGTACTTCTGGGCGCACGCCAACGCGACCGGCAACAAGACCCGCATCGTCGGGCCGAACTGCCCCGGCGTGATCTCGCCCGGCAAGTCCAACTCCGGCATCATCCCGGCCGACATCACCGGGCCCGGCAAGATCGGGCTGGTGTCCAAGTCGGGCACGCTGACGTACCAGATGATGTACGAGCTGCGCGACATCGGTTTCTCCACCGCCGTGGGCATCGGCGGCGACCCGATCATCGGCACCACGCACATCGACGCGCTCCAGGCGTTCCAGGACGACCCGGAGACCGAGGCGATCGTGATGATCGGTGAGATCGGCGGCGACGCCGAGGAGCGGGCCGCCGAGTTCGTCAAGGCCAACATCACCAAGCCGGTGGTGGGCTACGTCGCCGGGTTCACCGCGCCGGAGGGCAAGACGATGGGCCACGCGGGCGCCATCGTGTCCGGTTCGTCCGGCACGGCCGCGGCGAAGAAGGAAGCCCTCGAGGCCGCGGGCGTGAAGGTCGGCAAGACTCCGAGCGAGACCGCGAACCTGATGCGCGAGATCGTCCGGGGCTGAGTTCGTCCGGGACTGAGTTCGTCCGGGTCGAAGACCTGCTGAGCTCGTCCGGAGCTGCACGGGGGCCGGGTTCCCGCGGGAACCCGGCCCCCGTTTTCGCGGCCTCGTCCCGCGGATGTCGTGAAGTTCTCCACAGTTGCCAACCGCGGGTAACGGTCGCCGCGGCAGCGGGGTGGCGCGCTCGGGTCGCGCGCCGGTGGTCGGCGCAGACCGAGGTGAGCGGGCGGGCTCCCGGCGCGGTGCGCCTGCGGGTGCCGGAGGCGGACCGGTTCGGGGGTCCGGTCACGGTCCGATACCGTTTCACGTGTCACCTCACCCGGGCGAGCGTGCGCGTTCTCCCGACCCTCGGCGAGGAGGAGTTCTTCGACCATGTCCAATCCCTACGGTGCGCCCCCGCCCAACCAGCCGGCACCTCCGCACGCAGGGTCTCCTCGTCCCGATGCGCCGGGTCAGGACGGCGGTACCGAGCTGAGTTCCGTGCTGCCGCTGGTGGCGGCCGGTGCGGGGCTCGTCGCCTACGTCCTCGGGTTCTTCGACCAGGCCACGTCCGGGCTGATCGTGAGCACTCCGGGGCTCGCGATCGTCGTGGCCGCCGGGCTGGCCGGGCTGAAGGTGCTGCCGAAGATGCCGGACACGCTGGTCGCGGCCGGTCCGCTGGCGCTCTACGGGACGCTGGCGGTGCTGCAGAGCGTGGTCACCGGCACCGCGGGCGGTGTCGGGATCGTGCTGCTGATCATGTCTTTGGTGCAGCTCGCCGCGGTGGGCGCACTGGTGCTGACCGGCGCCGGGGTGGTCTCCTCCGGGCCGCGGCCGGGGCGTTCGCCGAGTTCGCAGCCGCCGCATCCGCAGGGGCCCGGCTCCGGGCCGTTCCCGCCGGCCGGCGCGCAGCCCGGCCCGAAGCCGCAGGGATTCGGCCAGCACTCCGGTCCGCAGTACGCGCAGCCGCAGCCCGCGCAACCGCCGTGGGGACCGCCGCAGGGCGGGCAGCCGTTCGGCGCGCAGGGGCACGTGCCTGCCGGTTACCCCGGCGGACCGCAGAACGCGGCGGGCTACGGCGGTCCGGGCACGTCCGGGCAGCCGTTCGGCGCGGAGTCGCAGGCCCCGTCCGGCGGGTTCTCGGCCGCGCCCGGCGATGCGGGCACGCAGCAGGTTTCGCAGTCCGGCCCGCAGGCGTCGCAGTCCGGCCCGCAGCAGCCGGTGGACGGTCCGGATGGGACGCGGCAGATGCCGTATCCGGGCCGCGAGAGCTGATCGGAAGTTCCTGGGGCGCCGTCCGCATCGTGCGGGCGGCGCCTTTCGCGCGTTCGGGCGCGAAGCTGCGCGCTGAGAACCCTCCGTGTTCCTGATCGCTCGATGGGCGGACGCCGCGGCGAGTCACGGGCCGGTCCTCCGCGTCCCGGTGCGACATTCGGCCCATGCCCTTGATCGAGTCGCTCCAGGAACCGGTCTCGCCGCGCGATCCCGTGGCCGAACCCGAGCGCGCGCCCGCCCCGCTTCGGTGGTTCGCCGCCGTCGCGGCGGGCTCGGTCGCGTTGGGCTACGCCTTGGCCGCTGCGCTGCTGGCGCTCGCGGTGAGCACCGCGAGCGGAGCGCGGTC
>NZ_JAFRFW010000694.1:0-5169 GCF_017434145.1 Saccharopolyspora sp.
CGGTGCTGGCGCCGTTCGGCGGTATGGTGCTCGATCCGGCGACCGGCCGCACGCTGTGGGACCGCGGGGCGTCGCAACCGCTGACGCCCGCCTCCACCGGCAAGCTGCTGACGATGAGCGCGGCGATGCTCACGCTCGACCACGAGTCGCGGTTCACCACCAAGGTGGTGCGCGGTTCGGAGCCGGGCAGCGTGGTGCTCGTCGGCGGTGGCGACCCCACGCTCTCCAGCCTGCCCGCGGGGGACGAGTCGGTGTACCCGGGCGCGGCGCACCTCGCCGATCTGGCCGCGCAGGTGCGGGCTGCGACCGGTGGGCAGGTCACCTCGGTCAAGGTCGACAACAGCCGCTACAAGGGCCCGAAGCTGGCGCCCGGCTGGCTGCCGACGGACATCGCGGGCGGGCAGATGTCGCCGATGGAGCCGGTGATGCTCGACGGCGGGCGGAAGAATCCGAAGGAGGACTACAGCCCCCGCACCGAAACCCCGGCGCAGCAGACGGGGCAGGAGCTCGCGAAGCTGCTCGGGCTGCCGTCCTCGGCGGTCTCGGAGGCCAGCGCCGGGCCGAACGCGCAGAGCCTCGGCCAGGTCGAATCGCCGACGGTGCGCAAGATGGTCGAGACGACCCTGCTGCACTCGGACAACGTGCTGGCCGAAGCGCTCGGCAGGGAAGTCGCCATCAAGAACGGCAAGGAGCCGTCGTTCGCCGGCGCCACCCAGGCGGTGCGCGAAGTGCTGCAGCGCAACGGTTTCGACCTGACCGGCGTGCGGATGGACGACAGCAGCGGGTTGTCCACCAACGACAAGATCCCGCCGAAGGTGCTCGGCAACCTGCTGGCCGCGGCGAACTCGACCGGCGGGGCGAACGCGAACGGCGGTTCCGGCTCGACCAGCGGGGCGTCGGACAAGTCGGCGAAGCTGCGCGAGCTGCTGACCGGGCTGCCGGTGGCGGGCGGTTCCGGCAGCCTCGGCGACCGGTACGCGGACAGCTCCGGTCGCGGATGGGTCCGGGCGAAGACCGGCACGCTGGACGGGGCGAACGGCTTGGCCGGGTCGGTAGTCACCCGGGACGGCCGGTTGTTGGTGTTCGCGTTCATGTCCAACCACACCGGAAGCTCCGGCGTGCTGCGTCCGGCGCTGGACAAGGTCGCCTCCGCGTTGCGGGAGTGCGGCTGCCGCTGAGCGGCTCCCGTGCGGGGTTCCGTGCGCTGCACGTGGGAGTGTCCGTGCCCTGCACGTGGAATGTCGCTGCGCAGCGCGCGGAAGTGTCGGTGCGCAGGACACCGGGGGTACGGTCGGTGCTGTGACTTCGCGATCCGCCACTTTGCCGCCGAGCACTCCCGACAACGGCTCGACCGGAGCGGATCGCACGCTGGATTGGGACCTGGCCGCGGCGACCGCGGCCCGGCTGATGTCCAGCGGCCCGGACGTGCCTCGCGAGGAAGCGGACCGCGCGGTGCGCGATCTGCGGCGGGCCAGCGTCGCGGCGGAGTCGCACGTGCGCGAACTGACCGGCTTGGGCCTGGACCTGCCGGTGTTGCAGGGCGATGTGGTCGACCGGCCGGAATGGGTGCGCGCGGCCGCGCACGGGCTGTCCGAGTTGACCGGTGTGGCGCTGCGCTCGGCCGGTCGTCCCGGCGCGCTCGGCGCTGATCTGCTCAGCGGCCTCGGTGCGCGCGGCGCCGGGCTGCAAACCGGACTCGTGCTGTCGTACCTGGGCACGAAGGTCCTCGGGCAGTACGACCCGTTCCTGCCGAGTTCCCGCGGCACGCGTCCCGGGCGGCTGCTGCTGGTGGCGCCGAACATCGTGGCCGCGCAGCGGGCGTTGGACGTGCCCGCGGACGACTTCGTGATGTGGGTGTGCCTGCACGAGTCGACGCACCGGCTGCAGTTCAACGCGGTTCCGTGGCTGCGGGAGCACTTCGCGCAGAGTCTCGGGGTGCTGCTGTCGGACATGGACTCGTCGCTGGTCGAGCTGCTGCGGCGGTTGCCGTCGGTGCTGCGCGGCCCGCGGGCCGGGACGGAGTCGAGCCCGGGGGTGCTCGGCGTGGTCGAGCTGCTGCAGGGGCCTGAGCAGCGGGCTGCGCTGGACCGCATCCTCGCGCTGTCCACGCTGCTGGAAGGCCACGCCGATCACGTGATGGACGCCGTCGGGCCGGAGGTGGTGCCCAGCGTGGCCACCATCCGCCGCAGGTTCACCGAGCGCCGCAACGGTGGCGGATTGCTGGACCGGCTGCTGCGCAGCCTGCTAGGGGTGGACGCGAAGATGCGGCAGTACGCGGAGGGTGCTGCGTTCACCCGGCACGTCGTGCGCGAGGTGGGCATGGACGGGTTCAACGCGGTGTGGACGTCGCCGGAGCAGCTGCCGACGCGCGCCGAGATCTCGGATCCGCCGTCGTGGCTGCGCCGCGTGCACGGCTGACAGCGGCTGTCGCCGCGCCCCGCACAATGTTGGCGTGACCTCCGCGGTCCCCGGCCCCGCGGCCGACGGCGCCAGCCGCTTCGCAGGCCAGGCGACCCTGGCCGTGCGAACGGCGCTGCGCCGCTTTCTCGCCGCGGCCGGAAACGCGGCCCCGCTGGTGGTGGCGTGCTCCGGTGGCGCCGACTCGCTCGCGCTCGCCGCCGCCGCTTCGCACGTGGCGGCCCGCGAAGGTCGCTCGCTGCGCGGAGTGGTCGTGGACCACGGGTTGCAGGAGGAATCCGCAGAGGTGGCTTCGACGGCTGCCGACCAGTTGCGGGCACTGGATTTCCCGGACGTGCAAGTACTGCCGGTGCGGGTGAGCGGTGCAGGCGGCACGGAGGCCGCCGCTCGCCGCGCGCGGTACGAGGCGCTGGAGCGGGCGCGGCCGGACGGGTCGATGGTGCTGCTCGGGCACACGCTGGACGATCAGGCCGAGACGGTGCTGCTGGGATTGGGACGCGGTTCGGGAGCTCGTTCGCTGGCCGGGATGCGCGCGTGGGACGAACCCTGGGCGCGGCCGCTGCTGGAGATCACCAGGGAGACCACGGCCCGTTCCTGCGCCGAACTCGGCCTGGTGCCGTGGCAGGACCCGCACAACAGCGACGGCAGGTTCACCCGCGTCCGGCTGCGCGGGGAAGTGCTCCCGCTGCTGGAGGAAGTGCTGCAGGGTGGCGTCGCACCGGCGTTGGCCCGCACGGCCCGCCAGCTGCGCGAGGACGTGGACGCGCTGGACGTGGTCGCGGCACGAGTGCGCGGCCGGGTCGAGCTCGCGGGCGCGCTCGACGCGACGGCGCTGGCAGCCGAACCGCCCGCGGTGCGGCGCCGGGTGCTGCGCGGTTGGTTGCTGCAGCAGGGCGTCGCCGAGCTCTCGGACGCCCATCTGCGGTCCGCGGACGCCCTGATCGGTGACTGGCGGGGACAGGGTGGTCACGCTCTGCCGGGCAACTTTGTGCTGCGCCGGACGCATGGCAGGCTTCAGGTGGAACGTGGTGGACGAGGAACCGCCGAACGGTTGAGCGGCGGGTGAACGTGCGCCCAACAGGAGAGGGGAAGCCGGGCCGTGTACGACGGCGACATCGCTTCAGTGCTCATCACCGAGCAGCAGATCAAGGACAAGACGGCCGAGTTGGCCAAGCAGATCTCCGAGGACTACCGGGACGCCCCGGGCGGGGACCTGCTGCTGGTGGGAGTGCTCAAGGGTGCGGTGATGGTCATGACCGACCTGGCGCGGGCGCTGCCGCAGCCCGCCCAGCTGGAGTTCATGGCGGTCAGCTCGTACGGCTCCTCGACCTCGTCGTCCGGCGTGGTGCGGATCCTCAAGGACCTGGACCGGGACATCGCGGGCCGCCAGGTGCTGATCGTGGAGGACATCATCGACTCCGGGCTGACGCTGTCCTGGCTGCTGAAGAACCTGGCTTCGCGCAACCCCGCCTCCCTGGAGGTGTGCACGCTGCTGCGCAAGCCGGACGCGGTGCAGGTGGACGTGCCGGTCCGCTACGTCGGGTTCGACATCCCGAACGAGTTCGTCGTGGGCTACGGGCTGGACTTCGCCGAGCGCTACCGCGACCTGCCCTACATCGGCTCCTTGGACCCGAAGGTCTACACCTCGGGGCTGTGAAGCCGCACCGGCGGGCGGGAACGGCCGCGCGAAAGATCCGGTTCCGGCCAAGAGTAGGCTGGTCTGACTGCACGGCTCGCGGCGTGGTCGCGCACTCGTGGCGGCCGGTACGCTGGTTCGAGGGGGTTGACGGCGGCGACGGTTCGTGCGTGCGCCGTTCACCGGTGCCGTTGCCCGAGGTGAAGTCAGGGAGGGTCGAGGCCGAATCCGTCGGCCGCAAGTGAATGGACCGAAAGCGCCTGCTCCGTAACCCGCTGCTTTGGATCCTGGCGGTGTTCGCGCTGATGTGGGGCCTCAGCGTGATCATGGACGAGACCCGGGGCTACCACCCGGTCTCCACCTCCCAAGCGCTTCAGCAGATCTCCGAAGGCAAGGTCTCCGAAGCGACCATCCAGGACAAAGAACAGCGCGTGCTGCTGACCATGAAGCCCGGCCAGAGCTTCGACGGCAGCTCGATGCTGACGACCCAGTACCCCGCGGGCTCCACCGACGCGGTGGTCAACGAGATCCGCCAGGCCGGCGTCGGCAGCTGGAACACCCAGGTCACCCAGGATTCGCTCTGGATGCAGATGCTGATCTACCTGGTGCCGATCGGCCTGCTGGTGCTGCTGCTGATGTGGATGATGAACAACGTCCAGGGCGGCGGCAACCGGGTGTTGAACTTCGGCAAGTCCAAGGCCAAGCAGCTCACCAAGGACATGCCCAAGACGCTGTTCGGCGACGTCGCCGGTGCCGACGAGGCCGTCGAAGAGCTGCACGAGATCAAGGACTTCCTCTCCTACCCGGCGCGCTACCAGGCGCTCGGCGCGAAGATCCCGAAGGGCGTGCTGCTGTACGGGCCGCCCGGCACCGGTAAGACGCTGCTGGCGCGGGCCGTCGCCGGTGAGGCGGGCGTGCCGTTCTACTCGATCTCCGGTTCGGACTTCGTGGAGATGTTCGTCGGTGTCGGCGCCTCCCGCGTCCGCGACCTCTTCGAGCAGGCCACGCAGAACGCGCCGTGCATCGTGTTTGTCGACGAGATCGACGCGGTCGGCCGCCATCGCGGCGCCGCGATCGGCGGCGGTCACGACGAGCTGGAGCAGACGCTCAACCAG
>NZ_JAFRFW010000074.1:0-2617 GCF_017434145.1 Saccharopolyspora sp.
ACGAGCCGACCAGCGCGCTGGACCCGCAACTGGTCGGCGAGGTGCTCGACGTCCTCGGCGACCTCGCCGGGGCGGGACTGACCATGATCGTGGTCACGCACGAGATCGGATTCGCCCGGCAGGCCGCGGACTCCGTGGTGTTCCTGGACCAGGGGCTGGTGGTCGAATCGGGTTCCGCGCGCGAAGTCCTCCAACGGCCCAAGCGAAGCCGGACTCGGGAATTCCTTGACCGAGTGCTGTGAAAGCACTTGGGTGGGGCCGCCGAGTTTTGCCCGCAGCCGCGGGAAAGCACGCAGTGATCGGCGCGATACGGCGCGTGCCGGGCGCGCCCGCGGCCGATCCGCGCGCTTTGGTTAGGCTCGGCTTGCCAAGTCGGGGACGACAGAGGAGTGCGGTGTGACTGAACGGACCGATCCGCGGACCGCGGTGCTGTTGCGGCGCTGGCTGGCCGAGACGCACACGCCGGTCGCCGATGGGCCGCTGAAGGTCACCATCGGGCCGTTGCGGTTCAGCACCGAGATCACCTACCGCTCGCCCACGGGTGCGCACGGCTTCGGTCCGATCCGCGTCGCGGACTCCGGTGCGCTCGCCGAGTCCGCTCTGCTGGCAGCGGCCTGTTCGGCGGACGCGCGCGGGCGCGCCACCGCGGACGCCCCGATCAACGCCGAGAGCAGCGGCACGCTGGTGGACTGGCTGCTGCAGGCCGTAGGCAACGGGGCGGTGGATCCGCTGGCGGGCGACCACGAGGTCGACGTGCTCGCAGACGGTGTGTCCTCGGCCGACGAGGCACGTCGCTGGCTGGCCACGCACGTGGAGGGCACGCTCACCCCCGCATTGCGCAACGTCGACGGAAAGGCCGACCTGGCCGACGTCACCGCGCGCCTGCTCAGCGCCCGGTCGCTGGCCGCGATCGGACGGTTCGGGCTGCGCGGCGTCGCCGACGAGCAGGAGCTGCTGGAGCTGCTGACCGCGGCGCTGACCGCGATCCGCGACACCTATCCGGAGACCGAGCGGATCGTGCGGCACTGGCTCACCAGCACCACGCTCACCGACTTCGCGGTGCTCAACGGGTCCGGGCTGCGCTACCGCAACGGCGACAGGGTCGAGGTGCGGCCGGTGCACCACGAGGTGCCGAACCCGTTGCGCGCCAAGGTGAACGACACCGACGTGCCGGGCGTGCCGATCCCGGAGCTGGGCGAGGGCTGGTCGTTGCGGCCGGTTCGGCTGGACTCCGACGATCCGGCGCTGGTGCACCGCTGGATGAACGCCGAGCACGTGGCGACCAACTGGAACCAGGCGTGGTCGTTGCGCCGCTGGACCGACGAGCTCGGCACCCAGCTGGCCGGTGAGCATTCGATGCCTTGCCTGGTCAGCCGGGACGGCCGGGAGGTCGCTTACGTCGAGCTGTACCGGGTGCTGCGGGACAAGCTTTCGGCCTGCTACCCGTTCGAGCCGAACGACCTGGGCGTGCACATCGCGATCGGGGAGTCCGACGCCGTCGGCCGCGGGCTCGGTTCGTCGCTGCTGGCTGCGGTGGCGCAGGGGTTGCTCGGCGCCGATCAGGACTGCCGCCGGGTGGTCGCCGAGCCGAATGTCCACAATGGAGCTTCGGTGGCTGCGTTCGGCAAGGGCGGGTTCGGTCGCGCTCGCGAAGTCGGTCTGCCCGGCAAGAACTCCGCGCTGATGATCCACCCGCGCTGATCGGCGGCGAGCGCGACCTCCGTTCCAAGGGGCCGGTCGAAGTCGGCGCTCGCTCCTCGTGCGCCGGCGATTGGGCCGAATGGAGCAGGTGCTGCGGGCCGCGCCCGCGGGCGTTGCGTCTGCGCAGGACTGAGAGGTAAAGCACGAGCCATACGTTCTGGTGCGCGGCGCGCGGGTGAAATAAGGTTAGCCTTACTTCGTCCGTGTGACCGTGGGGAGAACGATGCCGGAGCTTCCTGGCGCGTCGCTGCCGCTGTCCGCCGCGCAGGCGGGGATCTGGTTCGCGCAAGCGCTCGATGGCGCGAACCCGATCTACAACACCAGCGAGTACGTCGAGATCCACGGCCCGATCGACCCGGAGCTGTTCCGCGCGGCGCTGCGCACCGTCCTCGCCGAGGCGGACGCGCTGCGCCTGCGCGTGATCGACGACGCGGACGCCCCGCAGCAGGTGATCGAGCCGGCCTGGGACCCGCGGCTGCCGGTCGTCGACCTCACCGCCGAGTCCGGTCCGCGGGCTGCCGCGCTGCGCTGGATGCGCGCTGACCTGGCCGAACCGGTCGATCTCACGGTCGGCGGGCCGGACGGGCGGCTGTTCACCGCCGCGCTGTTCAAGCTCACCGACCGGCACTGGTTCTGGTACCAGCGGATTCACCACGTGGCCATCGACGGCTACGGCTTCTCGATCGTCATGCGCCGGGTCGCCGAGGTCTACAGCGCTCTCGCCGCTGGGCAGCCGGTCGGCGCGACCCCGTTCGAGCCGTTGAGCGCGCTGCTGGACGCCGAACGCGAATACCGCGAGTCGGCGAAGTTCGAGCGCGACGCCGAGTTCTGGCGCGAGCACCTCGCCGACGCCCCGGCCCCGGTCGGCCTCGCCGGCCGCAGCGGCCGCACCGCGCACACGTTCCTGCGGCGCAGC
>NZ_JAFRFW010000695.1:0-11033 GCF_017434145.1 Saccharopolyspora sp.
GTCGACCCGGGCATCGGCGGCCACCTCGGCTCCCGGCAGCAGCAGCGCCTCCCCCGGCCGACCGGGCAGCGCCGCGGACGGCAGCGCACCGCGCACCAGATCCGCCGAACCGCGCACGTACGCGGCCGGAGTCCCCATGTCCAGCCAGTACGACGAGTCGATGTGCGCCTGCACCCGCGCGCCGGATTCCAGCAGGCCGGGGAAGGTCTCGCGCTCCACCGACACCCGGCGCCCGGCCGGGATCGCCTCGATCACCGGGCGCCGGAACACGTAGCAACCGGCGTTGATCTGATCCACCGGCGGATCCTCGGTCTTCTCCAGGAACGCCTCGACCCGGCCGTCGGAGTCCGTGGGCACGCACCCGAACTGCCGCGGGTCGTCCACCTTGACCAGGTGCAACGTGACCTCCGCGGCGTTCGCGCGATGCGTGTCGACGAGCCCGCGCAGGTCCAGGCCGGAGAGGATGTCCCCGTTGAACACCAGCACGTCGTCCTCCCGCAGCAGGTGCGCGACGTTGCGGATAGCGCCCGCCGTGTCCAGCGGTTCCTCCTCGACGACGTACTCCAGGTCGAGGCCGAACTCGGAGCCGTCGCCGAAGTGCTCGGCGAACACCTCCGCCTTGTACGAGGTGCCGAGCACCACGTGCTCGATGCCCGCGTCGCGGATGCGGGCCAGCAAGTGGCTCAGGAAGGGCACGCCTGCGGTGGGCAGCATCGGCTTCGGGGCGGACAGCGTCAGCGGGCGCAGGCGCATCCCCTTGCCGCCGACGAGCACCACCGCCTCCGCGCCGGGCAGCGGATCGGGACCTGCGGGTCCGGCGGTCATACCGGGCCTCCTTTCTCCGGGCCGGGTGGCCGGCGAGCCGCCGGCCGCGGCCCCGGCGGTCCGCCTCGGGCCGCGACGACCCGGCCGCGGTCGCGGCCGGGCGTGCGTCGATCCTGACGAAAACCCGTTGGGAGGAATACTGTGCCAACAGCGGCGGCATAATGGACCCAGGGTCGGCCTCGGTGGGCTGGATCACTCCCGACGAGCCCGGCATCCGCGGTCCGCCACCAGCGGTTCCGCCTCGCGTGACCGACCTGAACGAACCCCGATACCGAGTCGAAACCGAATGCGGCGGCGTCGCACCGGGCAACGTCGCAGTGGCAACATGAGCGCGAACATCGAAGCCGCACCACGACTTCGACCGGCCCTGCCCCCGCGCGCCGGGTGCGGACCGGCCCAAGAGGCGTCGCCCGGCGGGCACGCAGCGCGCGGCGGAAGATCCGACGGCGAAAGCATGGAGAGGCACCGCTATGGACCCGCGGGACCGAGCCGACGAAACACTTGCTCGTGCGCGGGCACGGGGCAGGTTCGTCGTCACGCCGGACAGCGCCACGTCGCCGATGGACGCCTCGAACACGGTGCGGATCCCGCGCGATGTGGTGGACGCCGCGGACCGTGCCGGTCACGACCCGAACGCCACGCGGACGTTGGGGCGCCCGGAGCGTCCGCAGGGCACGTCGCAGCAGTACGGCCAGCAGCAGAGCAGTCAGCAGCAGTACGGCCAGCAACAGGGCAGTCCGCAGCAGGGCGGCCAGTACGGGCAGCAGCGCGGCGGGCAGCAGTCCGAGCAGTACGGCTGGCCGGTCGAGGAGTACGGCCAGGACCAGCTCGGCCAGCAACTCCCGCCGAACCCGTACCAGGCGCAGCGGCCCGCGGGGCAGTTCGGCCCGCTGGGTTCGCAGGCGGCGCAGCACAACCAGTACTGACGCCCGGGCCGCGGCCCCTAGGAGCGTTTAGGAAATGGTTTGCGTAGCGGGTCGGGTAGCGGAACCTCAGACGCCTTCCGGCTCCGGGATCTCATCCTGAAGTAGCTCCCTACTCGGCGTCCGAGCTGTCCTCGCCAGAAGACGTCTGAGAACCCGCCGGTGGTCCGGCTGAGTCCTCGGGCGGCGCAAGCGGCTGCCGCCGCTTTTCAAACAGAACCTGGCCGTCCCGGCCGCTGTTCGGCCCGGTTCGTCCGTTGTGGACGGACCGGGCCGTTGCGCGCCGGTAACGCCGGGCAGTGTTCAGGCGTCCGGCGTGGACTCGCCGGCGAGCGGGCCGTCCCGGTGGGCGGAATCGCGCGTCCACATCGGACCGTCAGAGCAGTCCCGACTCGCGCAGCGTGATGTTCAGGCGTCCGCCCGCCATGCCGATTTCCGGTCCGGTTCCCGGGAAGGTCTTCGGCACGCCGTGGTAGGCGAGTCGCGAGCTGCCGCCGAACACGAACAGGTCGCCGGAGCGCAGATCGACGTCCGTCCAGGGCTTGCCGCGGCCCTCGGTGTTGCCGAAGCGGAACGTGCAGGCGTCGCCGAGGCTCAGCGACACCACCGGCGCAAGGGTTCGGTCGTCGCGGTCCTGGTGCATGCCCATCCGCGCCTGGGCGTCGTAGAAGTTGACCAGCGCCACGTCCGGGTCGTAATCCGCGCCGACCCCGTAGGCGTCGGCGACCGCCTCCCGGCCGAGTGCTCCCAGCCAGCCCGGGAACGGCGTGACCGGCGAGCCGTCGCCGTCGTCCACGGTGCGCGAGTACCGGTACGGATACCAGTGCCACCCGAGGCAGACCGTGCGCACCGACATCACGCCCCCGCTCGGCAGCCGCGGTGAGCGCAGGCCCGCGCTCGCGGCCCATTCCCGGCACGCGCGGACGAGATCCCTCTGGGCGTCGAGGCCCAGCCAGCCGGGCACGTGCACCGCGCCCGGTGCGACTTCGGCCCGTTCCCGGGGCATCAACGGCTCCACGCTGCCAGTCCAGCACGCTCCGCCTGGGCCGGGCGACGCCCGGGGTAACGGCACGGCAAGAATCTGCGGAACACTCTTGATTCATTCCAGAAAATGGCTCAAACTGCTGCGCGTGCCAGCGACGACTGGAGACTTCGAGGGGATGTTGCGCGCGGCCGAGCTGCGCGTGACCCGGCCGCGGGTCGCGGTGCTGTGCGCGGTGCACGACCACCCGCACGCCGACACCGAATCCATCATCGGCGTCGTGCGCGGCGAGCTGCCCAAGGTTTCGCACCAAGCCGTTTACGACGTGCTGCGTGCGCTGACGACGGTAGGGCTGCTGCGCCGGATCCAGCCGATGGGTTCGGTGGCCCGCTACGAGGCGCGGGTCGGCGACAACCACCACCACGTCGTGTGCCGGTCGTGCGGCTCGATCGCCGACGTCGATTGCGCCGTGGGCGCCGCGCCCTGCCTGACCGAGTCCGATGCCCACGGCTTCACCATCGACGAGGCCGAGGTCATCTACTGGGGGCGCTGCCCGGCCTGCGCGGCCCGCTCGCTTGGCGAACAACCCAATGATCCCGAAAGGATTCCCGGTGACTGACAGCCCAGACGCCACCACCGGCGGTTGCCCGGTCGCGCAAGGCGACCGCCTTCCGCACCCGACCAGCGGTGACGGCAACAACTTCTGGTGGCCGAACCGGCTCAACCTGAAGATCCTGGCCAAGAACCCGGCCGTGACCGATCCGATGGGCGAGGACTTCGACTACGCCGCCGAGTTCAAGACGCTGGACCTGCCCGCCGTGAAGCGGGACATCGAGCAGGTGCTGACCACCTCGCAGGACTGGTGGCCCGCCGACCACGGGCACTACGGCCCGCTGATGATCCGGATGGCCTGGCACAGCGCGGGCACCTACCGGACCAGCGACGGCCGCGGCGGCGCCGACGGCGGTCAGCAGCGGTTCGCACCGCTGAACAGCTGGCCGGACAACGTCAGCCTGGACAAGGCGCGCAGGCTGCTGTGGCCGGTCAAGCAGAAGTACGGGCGCAAGATCTCCTGGGCCGACCTGCTGGTGCTGACCGGCAACGTGGCCCTGGAGTCGATGGGGCTGAAGACCTTCGGCTTCGCCGGTGGCCGGGTGGACTCGTTCGAGCCGGACGAGGACGTCTACTGGGGCTCCGAGACCACCTGGCTCGGCAGCGACCAGCGCATCTCCGGCGGCGAGCGGCGCGACCTGGAAAAGCCGCTGGGCGCGACGCACATGGGCCTGATCTACGTCAACCCGGAGGGCCCGGAGGGGCAGCCGGACCCGGTCGCGGCGGCCCGCGACATCCGCGAAACGTTCGGCCGGATGGCGATGAACGACGAGGAGACCGTCGCGCTGATCGCCGGCGGGCACACCTTCGGCAAGACCCACGGCGCCGCACCGGACTCGAACCTCGGCCCGAACACCGAGGCCGCCCCGCTGGAGGCGCAGGGCCTCGGCTGGAGCAACGGCTACGGCACCGGCAAGGGCGCCGACACGATCACCAGCGGCCTCGAGGTCACCTGGACCTCCACGCCGACCACCTGGAGCAACGGCTTCTGGGAGAACCTCTTCGGCTACGAGTGGGAGGTCTACCAGGGCCCGGGTGGCGCCTGGCAGTGGCGCCCGGCAGGCGGCGCGGGCGAGGGCACCGTCCCGCACGCGCACGACGCGTCGAAGAAGATCGCGCCGAACATGCTCACCACGGACGTGTCGCTGAAGGTCGACCCGATCTACGAGCCGATCTCGCGGCGCTTCTGGCAGAACCCGGACGAGTTCGCGGACGCCTTCGCGCGCGCCTGGTTCAAGCTGACCCACCGCGACATGGGGCCCGCCGACCGCTACCTCGGTGACGAGGTCCCGTCCGAGGTGATGATCTGGCAGGACCCGGTGCCCAAGCCCGAGCGCACGATCGGCACCGCGGAGATCGCCGAGCTCAAGCGCGCGATCGCCGAGTCCGGGCTGACCGTGCAGCAGCTGGTCTCCACCGCGTGGGCCGCGGCCTCGACCTATCGCGACAGCGACAAGCGCGGCGGCGCCAACGGCGGGCGCATCCGGCTGGAGCCGCAGCGCAGCTGGGAGGTCAACGAGCCGGAGCGGCTCGCGACCGTGATCAGCGCCCTGGAGCAGATCCAGCGCTCGTCCGGCACCGCCGTCTCGTTCGCGGACCTGGTCGTGCTCGGCGGCTGCGTCGGTGTCGAGCAGGCCGCCAAGGCCGCCGGGTTCGACGTCGAGGTTCCGTTCACCCCTGGCCGCGGCGACGCGACCGCGGAGCAGACCGACGTGGAGTCGTTCTCCCACCTCGAGCCTGCCGCCGACGGGTTCCGCAACTACCTCGGCAAGGGCGCCGCGCTGCCCGCGGAATACCTGCTGATCGACCGGGCGAACCTGCTCGCGCTGAGCGCGCCGGAGATGACCGTCCTGCTCGGCGGGCTGCGCGTGCTCGGTGCGAACCACGGGCAGTCGGCGCTGGGCGTGCTGACCGACAAGCCGGGCACGTTGAGCAACGACTTCTTCGTCAACCTGCTCGACATGGGCACGACGTGGCGGGCGGCCGACGAGTCCTCGGAGACCTTCGAGGCGATCGATGACGCGGGCCGGGTGAAGTGGACCGGTAGCCGGGTCGACCTGGTCTTCGGCTCGAACTCCGAGCTGCGGGCGGTCGCCGAGGTCTACGCGGCCGACGACGCGGCGGCGAAATTCGTCCGCGACTTCGTCGCGGCATGGGACAAGGTCATGAACTCGGACAGGTTCGACCTGGCCTGATTCCTTGTTGAAAGCCCATTTTTGAGGTTTGCGTAGCGGGTCAGGTGGCGGAACCTCAGCGGCTTCCTCGCTGCCCCTTGCCGATGTGACCGCGATTTCTGACGTAGGCCCCTACGCGGCGAAATCGCTGTCCTCGCGAGGAAGCCGCTGAGAACCCGCGGCGGTGCCGGTTGCTTGCATGGTCGCTGCTCAGCGGCTGCGCCGCTGACAAGATGAAGATCAAAAAACAAGATCAAAAAGGGGCCGCGCACCGGACTCCGCCCGCTTGGGCGGGGTCCGGTTGTGTTACCGGTGTGCGTGTGCGCAGAGCCGCCGGGCGCTGCGCAGTGCGGCGCGGCTGGAGTGCGGTGTCGGGGGGTCCCAGTAGATTCTGCGGCGGAGACCGAGTTCGTCAGGCACATGTGGAGGTCCGATGAGCACCGCCGAGAAGCCGTCGGACCAGTCGTCGGCCCGATCGTCGGCCCGGCCGCCGGTCCAGCACGTCGCCGACAGCCACGATCTGATCCGCGTGCACGGCGCGCGCGAGAACAACCTCGCCGACGTCAGCATCGAGCTGCCCAAGCGCAGGCTGACGGTGTTCACCGGGGTCTCCGGATCGGGCAAGAGCTCGCTGGTGTTCAGCACCATCGCCGCCGAGTCGCAGCGGATGATCAACGAGACCTACAGCGCCTTCCTGCAGGGCTTCATGCCCGCGTTGGCGCGGCCCGATGTCGACGTGCTCGACGGGCTCACCACCGCGATCATCGTCGACCAGCAGCGGATGGGCGCCGATCCGCGGTCCACGGTCGGCACCGCCACCGACACCGGCGCGCTGCTGCGGGTGCTGTTCAGCAGGCTCGGGCAGCCGCACATCGGCTCGCCGCAGGCGTTCTCGTTCAACGTCGCCTCGATGAGCGGGGCGGGCGCGATCACGCGGGAACGCGGCGGCAGGACCGTCAAGGAGCGGCAGAGCTTCAGCATCACCGGCGGCATGTGCCCGCGGTGCGAAGGCAGGGGAGCGGTCTCGGACATCGACCTCACCCAGCTCTACGACGACTCGAAGTCGCTGTCCGAGGGCGCGTTCACCATCCCCGGGTGGAAGTCGGACAACTTCTGGAACGTGCGGGTCTACGCCGAGTCGGGCCTGGTCGATCCGGACAAGCCGATCCGCGAGTACACCGCGCAAGAGCTGCACGACTTCCTGCACAAGGAGCCGATCAAGGTCAAGGTGGACGGGGTCAACCTGACCTACGAGGGCCTGCTCCCGAAGGTCCAGAAGTCGTTCCTGTCCAAGGACCCCGAGGCGATGCAGCCGCACATCCGGGCGTTCGTGCAGCGGGCGGTCACCTTCACCAGCTGTCCCGAGTGCGGCGGCACGCGGCTCAGCGAGGCCGCCCGCTCGTCCGAGATCGCCGGGATCAGCATCGCCGACGCCTGCGCGATGCAGATCAGCGACCTGGCGGACTGGGTCCGCGGTCTGGACGAGCCGTCGGTGGCACCGCTGCTCACCGCGTTGCGGGAAACCCTCGACGCGTTCGTGGAGATCGGGCTGGGTTACCTCTCGCTGGACCGCTCCTCTGGCACGTTGTCCGGTGGCGAGGCGCAGCGCACCAAGATGATCCGCCACCTCGGTTCGGCGCTGACCGACGTCACCTACGTCTTCGACGAACCGACCATCGGCCTGCACCCGCACGACATCCGGCGGATGAACGATCTGCTGCTGCGCCTGCGGGACAAGGGCAACACGGTGCTGGTCGTCGAGCACGAGCCGGAGACGATCGCGATCGCCGACCACGTCGTCGACCTCGGCCCCGGCGCGGGTTCGGCGGGCGGCACCGTCTGCTTCGAGGGCACCGTTGCGGAATTGCGCGGCCGCGACACCGTCACCGGCCGCCACCTCGACGATCGGGCCCCGCTCAAGGAGCAGGTGCGCGAATCCACCGAAGCGGTGCGAATCCGCGGCGCGGCGCAGCACAACCTGCGCAACGTCGACGTCGACATCCCGCTCGGGGTGCTGTGCGTGGTCACCGGCGTTGCGGGCTCCGGGAAGAGTTCGCTGCTGCACGGGTGCATCCCGGCTTCGGCGGGCGTGATCTCGGTCGATCAGGCCCCGATCCGCGGATCGCGGCGCAGCAACCCCGCGACCTACACCGGCCTGCTGGAACCGATCCGCAAGGCGTTCGCGAAGGCCAACGGCGTGAAACCGGCGCTGTTCAGCGCCAACTCCGAGGGCGCCTGCCCGGGCTGCAACGGCGCCGGAGTCGTCTACACCGACCTGGCGATGATGGCCGGGCTCGCCACCACCTGCGAGGAGTGCGAGGGCAAGCGGTTCCAGCCGTCGGTGCTGGAATACCGCTTCGGCGGGAAGGACATCAGCGAGGTGCTCGCGATGCAGGTGGCCGAGGCCGCGGAGTTCTTCGGCGCGGGCGAGGCGCGCATCCCGGCCGCGCACCAGATCCTGCAGCGGATGGCCGACACCGGACTCGGCTACCTCGGTCTCGGCCAGCCGCTGACCACGTTGTCCGGCGGCGAGCGGCAACGGCTCAAGCTGGCTACCCACCTGGCCGACAACGGCGGGGTGTACGTGCTCGACGAGCCGACCGCCGGGCTGCACCTCGCCGACGTCGAGCAGCTGCTCGGCCTGCTCGACCGGCTCGTCGACGCGGGCAAGTCGGTCATCGTCGTGGAGCACCACCAGGCGGTCATGGCGCACGCCGACTGGATCATCGACATCGGGCCGGGCGCGGGCCACGAGGGCGGCCGGGTCGTCTTCGAGGGCACCCCGGCCGAACTCGTCGCCGACCGCTCCACGCGCACCGGCGAACACCTCGCGGCCTACGTCGGCTGCTGAGCCGAACTCCTCCCGGACGTCCCCGCGGCCGTTGTTGATCCGCTGCCCGTCGCGTCCAGCGCATCCTCAACTTGCTCGAAGCCCGACGAATCGCCTCCGATGTGGACGAAGAAGGTGCCGGGATGTCCGGTGGTCTTCAGTAGACCGTGATCGCTCCGGTGAGCACGGCGAATGCGATGTAGGCCAGCGAGGCGAGCAGCACCCACAGCAGGGCGAAGCGCTGGAAGTCGCCGAGTTCGCGCTTGATGAGCCCGAGCAGGACCCACAGCGGCGCGGAGGCCGGGCCGATGGAGTGCATCATCTGGCCGATCGCTCCGGCCCGGGCGATCTCGACCGGGGCGATGCCGTAGTGGCCGGCCGATTCGGCCAGCACCGGCAGGACGCCGAAGAAGTAGGCGTCGTTGGACATGAAGAAGCTCAGCGGCAGGCTGATCACGGCGGTGAACAGCGGGATCAGGTTGCCGAGCGAGTCGGGCACGATCGACAGCAGCGCGTCGGCCATGGCTTCGGTCATGCCGGTGTCGGTCATGATGCCGGTGAAGATCCCGGCGCCGAGCACGAGCATGACCACCGGTACGGCGTTGCCCGCGTGCTTCTTGATGACCTCGCCCTGGTCGGCCAGGCGCGGGTGGTTGACCAGCAGAGCGATGACGAACGCGACCATGAACAGGTTGACCAGCTCGGCGACTCCGGCGATCAGCAGCACCAGCAGCAGCACGGTCAGCCCGGCGTTGAACCAGGTCCGCCAGTCGCGGTTGTTCTCGTTGCGCTGCTGGGCGATTTCGGCGGCGAACTCGTCGATCACGGCCCGGTCGATGCGGTCGCGCTGGCCGCGGCCGAGCACCCAGGCGATCGCGACGATGGCCAGCGAGGTCAGCACCATCGGCGCGATCATGTGCGTGAAGTAGTCGGTGGAGTCCAGGTGCAGCACGCTGATCCCGCGGGTCGCCGCGCCGCCCCACGGGGTGGTGCCGGAGATGGTGCCCAGCGCCATCGTGGCGATGGTGGCGATCACCAGCGGGTTGATCCCCAGCCGCCGGTAGAGCGGTAAGAACGCGGAGCAGACGATCATGTAGCTGGTGGTGCCGTCGCCGTCGAGGGCGACCAGCAGCGCGAGGATCGCGGTGCCGACGCAGATGCGCACCGGGTCGCCCTTGGAGATCCGGATGATCGCCGTCGAGATCGGATCGAACAGCCGGGCATCCATCATCACGCCGAAGTACAGCACCGCGAACAGCAGCAGGATCGCGGTCGGCGCGACGATCTCCAGGCCGTTGAGCATCATCTCGTCGAGATCGCCGCCGAATCCGGCGGCCACGGCGAAGACGATGGGGGTGACCATGATGGCGACGAAAGCGGTCAGGTATCGGCGCATCACCAGCGCCATGAAGACGCCGAGCGTTGCGAATCCCAGGACGGCGAGCATCGTTGCTCCTTTGCTGCGCGAAACGGCCGCGGTGCGGGCCGGGGCTCGCGCGCGCTGATCGGATCGGTGGGCGCCGGTGGCAGCGCGGGCTCAGGAGCCCGGCGCCGCGAGTTCCCCGGCCTGCTCCGGTGTGAGCGGCCGGGAACGCATTCCCCGCAGCAGCAGGAAAATCCGGGCAGTCTCTTCGAGCTCTTCGACGGCGTCGGCCGCCGCGGGGAGGTCCCGGCCTGCCACGACCGGGCCGTGGTTGGCCAGCAGCAACGCGTGGTGCCGCGCGGCGGTTCCTTCGACCAGCGGGCCGAGCCCGTCGTCACCGGGCGCGTGATAAGGAAGCAGCGGCAGGTGGCCCACCCGCATGGCGTAGTAGGCGGTCAGCGGTGGCAGCACGTCGTGCGGATCGACGTCGGCCAAGCAGGAAACCGCGACGGAGTGGGTGCTGTGCAGGTGGATCACCGCTGCGGCGGAGGGTCGTGCCCGGTACATCGCCGCGTGCAGGAAAGCCTCCTTGGACGGGCGCGGGCCGCTCAGGTGCGCGCCATCGAGGTCCAGTTCGGACAGTCCGGCCGGATCGAGGGCGCCCAGCGAAGCGCCGGTCGGAGTGAGCAGGATCCGGCCGTGGTGGCGAACGCTGATGTTGCCGGTACGCCCGAAGGTCAACCCGCGCTCGAAGAACGACGCTCCCAGCGCGGCGACGGCTGCCGCGGTGTCGCTCATGATCGCCCCTGTGCCGCACGCGTCAGCAGATCGGGGCGGCCGAAGTTGCCGGATTTCAGCAACAGCGCCACCGGCGGGTCACCGTCGTGCACGCACCACGGCACGCCCCGGTCGGCTTCACCGGTGACCGCGACCGCGGTCACGCCGAGGGCGTTGACCACGGCTCCCGAGGTTTCGCCGCCCGCGACGACGAGCCGTCGATACCCGAGCTGCACCGCGCTTCGCGCCAGTGCCGCCAGAATCCGTTCGTAGCTCGCGGAGTCCGATGTCCGTTCTTCCGGCGGCGCGGAGGAGTAGACCAGCAGCGGACCGCCGTCGGCGTGCTCGCGCAGCCAGTCGTCGGCCAGCTCGTGCAGACGCTCGGGATCGGGGACGGCGCGCAGATCCAAGCGGTGCGCAGGCAGGTGTTCCCGCGCCCGGTCGACCTGCTCGAGCGTGGTGCGCGAACAGCTGCCCGCGAGCACGAGCGCCGGTCCGGCCGGGATTTCCGGAATATCGCGGGCTTTCGTCGACGCGCCCGCGGCGA
>NZ_JAFRFW010000696.1:0-4598 GCF_017434145.1 Saccharopolyspora sp.
ACCGCGACCGCGGAACCGGCCACGCCCGAAGCGGCAACGACCGATTCGGCAACGACCGACTCGGCGGTCCAGCCGGCCGACACCGCCGCGGACACCACCGAAGACGCCACCGGAACCGCCGAACCGGCAGGCAGCACCGCGTCCACGGGTGCGGCCACCACCGACGAGACCGCAGCAGGAACCTCGGACACGACCGCCCCCGACGAAGTCCCCGACCAGGGCCGCGTCGAGGCACCGCCGGAACCGGCTCCGGCCGCCCCCGAACAGGTCGAGGAGATCGAGCCGACCACCGGCAGGCTGGAACGCCTCCGCGGCAGGCTGTCCCGCTCCCGCTCCACGTTCGGCCAGGGCCTGCTGGGCTTGCTCGGCGCGGGCGACCTCGACGAGGACTCCTGGGAAGAGGTCGAGGACACGCTGCTGATGGCCGACCTCGGCGCGGCCACCACCACCGAGATCGTCGAACGGCTCCGCACCGAGATCGCCTCCCGCGGCGTGCGCACCGCCGACGACGCGCGGGCGCTGCTGCGCGAAGTGCTGATCGACGCGCTGTCCACCGAGCAGGAACGTTCCGTGCGCGCCCTGCCGCACGGCGACCCGGCCGACGGCGGCAAGCCCGCCGTGTTGCTGGTCGTCGGCGTGAACGGCACCGGCAAGACCACCACCACCGGCAAACTCGCCCGGGTGCTGGTCGCCGACGGCCGCAAGGTGCTGCTGGGCGCGGCCGACACGTTCCGCGCCGCCGCTGTCGAACAGCTCGGCACCTGGGGCGACCGGGTCGGCGCCGAGGTGGTGCGCGGCAACGAGGGACAGGACCCGGCCAGCGTCGCGTTCGAGTCCGTCTCCCGCGCCACGGACAGCGGGGTGGATGCCGTGCTGGTCGACACCGCGGGCCGGCTGCACACCAAGACCGGGCTGATGGACGAACTCGGGAAGGTCAAGCGGGTGGTGGAAAAGCGCGCCCAGGTCGACGAGGTGCTGCTGGTGCTGGACGCGACCACCGGCCAGAACGGCCTCGCGCAGGCGCGGGTGTTCTCCGACGTGGTGGACGTGACCGGCATCGTGCTGACCAAGCTGGACGGCACCGCCAAGGGCGGCATCGTGTTCCAGGTGCAGCGCGAGCTCGGCGTGCCGGTGAAGCTCGTCGGTCTCGGCGAAGGCGCGGACCACCTGGCACCGTTCGAGCCCGCCGCGTTCGTCGACGCGCTGCTGAGCTGAACCTGCGCGAAGTACCGGCCGCGGAACTCGCGGTGACGATCACGATGCGCCCGAGCCATTCCGCGCAACGCACCGGCATGTTCCACTTCGTGCCGTGACGACGCAGCTGCGGGAACGGTTCGCGATCGGAACCTCGGTGCTGGTCGTGCTGGTGGCGTTGGCGCTGCGGCCGCCGGTGACGGCCGTGGCCCCGGTGCTCGATCGGATCCTCGGAGACCTCGGTCTCTCCAGCACCTTCGGCGGCGTGCTGACCACGCTTCCGCCGGTGTGCCTGGGAGTTTTCGCGTTCGTTGCGCCGCGGTTGAGGCAGCGCTTCGGCGATGAACGAGTGCTCGTCGGCTGCCTCGTGGTGCTGCTGGCGGGCAACCTGCTGCGCGCCGCGGGGTCGGTGTGGGCGCTGGTGGGCGGCACCGTCGTGGTCGGCGCGGGCATCGCGGTCGCCAACGTCGCTCTTCCCGGCGTGATCAAACGGGACTTCCCGAGCCGCGTGCCGGGCGTGACCGCGCTGTACACGATGTGCCTCACGCTCGGCGGAGCGCTGGCCGCGAGCGTGGTGGTGCCGCTCGGCGGAGCGCTCGGTTCCGCATGGCGGCTGCCGCTGGGCCTGCTGGCGGTGCCGGTGCTGCTGGCACTGCTGCTGTGCGCGTTCGCCCTTCGCGGTGCGGTGAGCAGGCAGCGGGTCGTGCGGCCCGGACTGCTGTGGCGCAACCGGCTGGCCTGGCAGGTCACCGGCTTCATGGGTGCCCAGTCACTGATGGCCTACGTCGTGTTCGGCTGGTTGCCTTCGATGGCGCAGAGCCAGGGCATGTCCGCCGAAGCGGCCGGGGCGCTGCTCGGTGTGCAGGCCGCGGTGCAGGCGCTCGGATCGTTGACGGTCCCGGTGCTGTGCCGCCGGTTGCGGGACCAGCGCTGGGTGGCCATGGCGTTGGGAGTGCTCACCGCGCTCGGTTTCGCCGGGGTACTGCTCGCTCCCGGGACTGCCGTGGTTTGGACCGCCACCGTCGTGCTCGGCTTGGCGCAGGGCGCCGCGTTCGGTTTGGCGCTGACGTTGTTCGGGCTCCGCGCCCCGGACAGCGACACCACGGTCGCGCTGTCCGGCATGGCGCAAGGCGCCGGATACCTGATCGCGGCGACCGGTCCGCTGCTGATCGGAGTGCTGCACGGAGCCACCGGCGGCTGGACCGTCCCCCTGGTGCTGCTGATGGTTTGCTGCGCTGGGGAAACGGTGCTCGGGGCGGTCGCGGGCCGGGATCGGCAGGTGCCGTCGGTGATCGGCGCGCAACATGCCGGTGACGGGACAACCGCGCCGTAACACCGCGCGGCCCAAGGTTCACGGCCGCGAAACAGCAGAACCGGACACTTGAAACACGCCTTCCCCAGGATGCGGGCTCGACTCGGTACGCACGGGGAGGCGACGTGAATTCAGGCGATACCGCATGGGTGCTGATCAGCGCGGCACTCGTACTGCTCATGACACCTGGGCTGGCGTTCTTCTACGGCGGCATGGTGCGCACCCGCGGTGTGCTCAACATGCTCATGATGAGCCTCGGCAGCATCGGGGTCGTCGGAGTCCTGTGGGTGCTGTTCGGGTACTCCGCGGCGTTCGGCTCCGACCTCGGCGGGCTGGGCCTGCTCGGAAACCCCGCCGAACTCTTCGGGCTCGGCGGCCTGCTCGGGCCGGATGAACTTTCCGGCACCATCCCGACGCTGGTCTTCGCCGGGTTCCAGGCGATGTTCGCGATCCTCACGGTCGCGCTGATCTCCGGCGCGATCGCCGACCGCGCCCGCTTCGGCCCGTGGCTGCTGTTCGCCGCGCTGTGGGCCGCCGTGGTCTACTTCCCGGTCGCGCACTGGGTCTTCGCGTTCGACGAGACCGATGCCGCGGGCAACGTGACCGCCGTCGGCGGCTGGATCGCCAACCGGCTCGCCGCCATCGACTTCGCAGGCGGCACCGCGGTGCACATCAACGCGGGGGCCGCCGCGCTCGCGCTAACGATGGTGCTGGGCAGGCGCACCGGCTGGCCGAAGCAGGCGGGCAAACCGCACAACCTGCCGTTCGTGGTGCTCGGTGCCGGACTGCTGTGGTTCGGCTGGTTCGGCTTCAACGGCGGCTCCGCGCTGGCCGCCGACAGCACTGCGGCCGTGGTGCTGGTCAACACGCTGGTCGCCACCAGCGCCGCGATGCTGGGCTGGTTGCTGGTGGAGCGGCTGCGCGACGGGCACGCCACCACCCTCGGCGCCGCCTCCGGAATCATCGCCGGCCTGGTCGCGATCACCCCGGCCTGTTCCTCGGTCACCCCGCTGGGCGCCATCGCGGTCGGTGCGATCACCGGTGCGGTGTGCGCGCTGGCGCTGAGCCTGAAGTACAAGCTGCGCTACGACGACTCGCTCGACGTGGTCGGGGTGCACCTGGTCGGCGGCCTGGTCGGCACTCTGCTGGTCGGGTTCTTCGCCTCCGCTTCGGCACCCGCCGGGGTGGACGGGCTGCTCTACGGCGGCGGTTTCGACCAGCTGTGGCGGCAGGCCGTGGGCGCTGTCGCGGTGCTGATCTACTCGTTCGTGCTGAGCTTGCTGCTGGCCTACCTCGTCAAGGCGCTCGTCGGATTCCGGCTGAGCCCGGACGACGAGGCCGAAGGCATCGACGAAACCGAGCACGCCGAATCCGCGTACCACTTCGGCGACGGGCGTTCCGCCCGCTCGCCGTTGCGCGCCGACGACGCCGAACGCGAGCTGGAGGGCAGCCACCCATGAAGCTGGTCACCGCGATCGTCCAGCCGGACCGGCTGGAGCCGTTGCAGGAAGCGCTGGCCCGACTGGGCGTGCTGGGTATGACCGTCAGCGACGCGCAGGGCTACGGCAGGCAGAAGGGCCACACCGAGGTCTACCGGGGCGCCGAGTACGCGGTGGACTTCGTGCCGAAGTCCCGCGTGGACGTGCTGGCCGAGGAGTCCGCAGTGGACGACGTCGTCGAAGGCATCGTGACCGCCGCCCGCACCGGCCGCGTCGGCGACGGCAAGGTCTGGGTCACCGCGATCGACTCCGTCACCCGGGTGCGAACCGGGGAAACGGGCAACGACGCGATCTGAGCCTGCCGCCGCACAACACCGCGCCGGGCGCGGGCCGAGAGGTCCGCGCCCGGCGCTTTCGCGCGGTTGCCCGGGAGACCACGCAAAGCGGATGCGTAGCACTACGCACCCGTACTCACGGGGGTTCACGGGTCACCGGGGCCCGCCCGGACCGGCAGACTTCTGCCCGTGCCGAGGCGGAGATCTCCGGGGGAACCGCCGGTGCCGGGGGGCGGAGGCCCGCTCTCGGCGCGGTCGCTCGTGCGGGGGGACGAGCGACCGGGGGTCGGGAACCGGGTCGTCGCGGGGGGACGACCC
>NZ_JAFRFW010000697.1:0-2118 GCF_017434145.1 Saccharopolyspora sp.
CACGAGCCCGGGCCGATCATCACCGGTGACGGTAGGCAATCGATGTTCCGCGGCAACGCCGCGCCATCGATACCCGGCGATGCAGGCTTCGAGGACTCGCAGGTGAGGATGCGCTTCGCGATCCCCGCCCGGGATGACCGGGGGATCGCGGACGACGTCGATTTCTTCGGTCAGGCGGAGATCGTGGTGCAGGACGTCGCGGGCGCGGAAACGGTGCTCGGCACCTTCGACGCGGGCTCGCAGAGCTGGACGCCGACGGATGCGGGCAGGCGCTGGCTGCAAGACTCGCAATGACGCGCAGCCGGTGACGATGCAGCCGGTGACGATGTGGGAAGGACCAGGTGAGTAGTGCAGCAGGCACAGGCCGTCGAACTCGCCGAGCGGTGGTTGCGGGCGGTGGGCACCCCGCTGAACGAGCCCGACGGGGTTCGGGTCGATCACGACAACGTGCGACTCGGCCTGGAAGGTTGGGTCGTGCCGTGGGACAACGTCGCCTTCCTCGACGGCGGGGACGGCATGCAGCGGATCTTCCCGCCGCAGCGGTTGATCGTCACCGAGCCGGAAGGGGAGCTGCGGGAGGCGAACACGACGCCGCACCCCGGTTTCTCGCGCCCGGTCGATTGGCCCGGGCAGCCGCGGTACCGGGAGTTCGTCGATCCGGAGTACGACCGCGCGGGCTTCTACCGGGCGGGCGTGCCGCGGAAAGCTCTGGTCGGCTGGAAAGTCCTGCACGAGGACGGCCGGACGACGGAGCAGCTCAACCCGAAGTGGATTCCCGGCCCGCGAGCGGTGGGCCTGCCGAGGGCGCAGAACCAGCTTGAGACGCTGCTCAACTACCTGCAGCTCGGCGTCCTGTCCCACGAGGCCGCGTTGGCCCTGTTGTTCGACATGGTCGTGCTGCTCCCGTTGTCGGCGGACGAACCGGCCTACGAAGTCGATCCGCCGCGGCGGCTCAGCGCCTACAGCTCGCCGCGCAAGATGCCGGAATCCTGCCGGTGGCTGCGGATCACGGTGCCGACGCTGGTTTCCCGGTACCCCGGCAGCGGTCTCGTGATCAACTCTGCCGCGTATCCGCGGACCGAGTTCGGCGCCGAGGAGTTGGCGCGTGTCGCCGCGGAGTACGGTTCCTTCCCCCGATACCAGCCGGAAGAACCGCAGGTCGTCGTGGAGCCCGGCTTGGACGGGTCGTTCGACGACTATGCGGCGCAGTTGCGGGAGCACTTCGGGCTGGCCGAGCAGCCGACCGTCTCGAAGCACCGCATCCAGCTCTCGCGGCTCACCGGGTACGACCTGACCAGCGGCGAACGCAAGCTGAGCATGCTCGCGAGCTGCTGGGTCAAGACCAACGCCGAGCGACGCGCGGCCGGTGAGCAGCAGAACTGGCCGGCCGATCTGCACGCGAACGGGCTGGAAGTGCGGCATGAGCCGTCCGGGCAGGCGTACCCCGTTCCCGCGACGTTCGGGAAGATCCCGCTGGAAGGAACGCAGGACCTGCACCGGTTCTGGCACGGCGTGATCGGCGCCTACGTCGGTTTCGCCGTGGGCGACGCGCTCGGTTCCGCGGTGGACGGCATGTCGTGGTCGCAGATCCAGCAGCACTACGGCGAGAACGGGATCACCGCGCCGGACGCGGTGTTCGATCGTCCCGGGCAGGTGAGCTGGCGGACTCAGCTTCTGCTGTTCCTGACCGAAGGCACCGTGCGCGGCTTGCGGACGGGGATGCGCCAGGACGGCGACCAGCAGCCGATGGCGATGCGGTCGGCGCACGCGCGATGGCTCGTCGCGCAAGGAATGCCGTGGCAGCAGGCGGCAGGTGCGTTGGCGGCCGAACGTCCGGCACCGGACGGTTGGCTGCTGAACGCGCCCGAAGCGCAATTCCGCCGCGGAGTCCCAGAGGGGCTGGCCGAGGCGGTGCAGCGGGCGATCGCCGAACCCGGCCGGAATGCGGGATTGCACGGTCCGTTGATGCTGATGTGGGCGCTGCCCGATGCGGTAGCGGCGCACAAGACCGACCCGCAGGCGCAGGGCTGGTACCGCGATCCGCTCGACGCCGGAGCGTCCGCGATCCTCGCGGAGTTGTTCACCGGCCTGTTCCGCCGAGAGCGCTTCGTCGAACCC
>NZ_JAFRFW010000698.1:0-2452 GCF_017434145.1 Saccharopolyspora sp.
ATGAGCGGCCAGACCTTCTCCGAACGCGCGGCCGTCGTCGACGACCCGCGGGCTCGGCACCACCTGCGGAATCCGCAGCCGGAACTCGTTGACCTGCCCGGGACCTTCGAGCTGCGCGACCGGAGCGGCCGTGCCGGGCGCGACGGAGAAGTCCCGGCGCGTCGGCTGCGCACCTTCCGCGGGCCCCTTCGGGTCGGCGATGCCGAACCGGCGCAGCCGGTCGATCACGTCCTGCGCCGGATCGGCCGGGTCGAAGGTCTGCACGCCCTCCGCATCGGCGAAAGTGCGGTAATCGACGTGGTAGAAGGCCGGATTGTTCTGCACCGTGACCCGCATCGACTCGCGGTACGGCATCGGCACCTTGATCACCGCGCCGCCCGCGGAGTCCTCGGCGTTGCCCACCAGCGGCCAGACGAACGGGGCGCCGACGCGGCCGCTGACCACGTCGATCAGCGGCGCGTCCAGCACCGTCCGCCCGTCCAGCTCGATGGTGATGTTGCCGGTGCCGGTCACGTCACCCCACGGCTCGCGGGTGAACCACATCGACGAGATCTCGCCCGCACCGGCCCGCTCCGCGATCACGCAGCCGCGTTCGGAGTTGCGCAGGCACGAATAGGTCCCCTCGAAACCGTCGTCGTTGCTGCCGTCGCGGGCGAAGCTGGAGAACTGCCCGCTCTGCTCACCACCGCGCAACTGCGTGAGCCCGCTCGGATCGCGGTAGGTGTCCCATCCGACGCTGCCCTTGTTCGCCGCCGGTGCTTGCTGGGCGTGCGCAGGGCCGGTGTCGGCCACCATCGCGGCGGCGGCCAGCGAGGCGGCGCCGAGGTAGGCGCTGAGCCGCACGGGCAGCCCTCGCTCGGTAGTGCCGGGCCTGGATCTGCTGCGAGAACTCATCAAAGCTCGCCCTCCCCACATCGCTGCCCGCATTGGACAACGGTGTCCTGTCGTTCGACGCGCGGTTGGGATACGTATCTCCCCCGGAACAAGGGGCGCGAAGATCGCGCCCCGTTTCATCCGGCAGGGTAGGAAGGTGTTCCGTTCGTTCCAAGGCACATCGCGGACCCCCTGGAATCCGGGGGTTGAAATTCACTCAATGAGATGGTGACGAGCGTAGCGGCCGGAAACTACCACCATCCAGGTGGATTTGCTTTCATTCGGGTCTCGGCCGAGAAACATTCCACGGAAAGTCGCACGTCAACGCGACGCGTGGCTCGCGCGGTAAACACGGTGCGCACTCAGCACCGATTCGGCCGGGAGCAGACCCGCTCCGCGTTCTCCTTCGTGATCAATTCCGTTCGTTGCGGTGGGGCTGTGCAATCGATCGACGGCTTCTCGGCGACCTCGGCCGCTTCCGCGCCATCGGTCGGGTGCGGGTCGGTGGCCTGGAACCTGCCGGATCGCCGGACGCGGATGCCGCCGGATTCCGTCGGCAGGCCGTCGATGCCGGCGAACGGCTGCCGCTCAGCGGCGGGCAGCTGATCAACCGTGTGGTCGCGCGCCGACGCAGCGGTGATCGCGATGAGCTCCACGAGTGGCGCTGTGCTCATGAAATCACCTCGCCCGACCACGGCACCCGAGGCAACCGGCCACGAGAAAACGATTGCTCGAAGTTAGGTTTTCCGGCCCGCCGTGTCAAGGTCCACAGCCCGCTCGGCCGAGGCCCGGCCGCCGTTCGGCCGCGCCATGATCACGATCCGGTCACCTCGGGGTAAAACCCGCAGCCATGCGGCCGACTAGCGGAGAGGCCGTTCCGCGGTCGCTCCGGGCAGTTACGGTTGGCACCCGTGACCGCCACACGCGAGCGCCAGAGCGCCCCCTCCCCCGACGACGGCGCCCCCCGATGGTCCGAACGGTCCGCGTTCGGCAACCGCAGAGGCGTCCCGCTATGGGGCGCGCTGCTGCTCGCACTCGGCCTGGCGGTGCTGGGCACGGCAGCCGACCTGCTGGTCAACGCCAAGACCGCGACGCTGACCAACTCGGGGTTGGTGATCGGCTGCGTGCTGGCGGTCCTGCTGGTGCGGCGCGCGAGCGTGTTCGGGCCGATGGTGCAGCCGCCGCTGGTCACGCTGGTGGTGCCGGTGCTGGCGATGGCGTTCGGCGCCGGGTCGGGCAGCAAGGGCATCTCGGGCCTCGCGCTGGAACTGGTCAACCCGCTGATCAACAGCTTCCCGATGATGGCGACCACCACCGGTGTGTGCGTGGCGATCGGGCTGGTGCGGATGTTCCTGCTGCAACGCGCGCGGGACGCCGAAAGCGGTGATCCGGAGGCGACCGCGCAGAAGAAGCCGGTCCGCGACCGGCAGCCGCGGAAGGACTCCGCGAAGCAGGAAGCTCGCAGCAAGGAAGGCGCGAAGCGGGACGAGCGCGGCCGTCCGCAGCGCCGCCCCGCCGAAGGGCAGGGCAACCGGTCGCGGCCGGACTCCGGTGCTGCCGGGCGCGGCCGCCCCGCTTC
>NZ_JAFRFW010000699.1:0-5640 GCF_017434145.1 Saccharopolyspora sp.
CAGCCCGCCATCGACCTCGCGAGGAACGCGTTGGGCCGCTGGCGGAACGACCTCGAGCCCGACCGGGACGAGGTGGAAGCGATAGGCGACGGGCAGGACACCGCTTCGGTCCTCGGCCGAGCCCTGCTGGCCGCCGCGAAGCGGGAGTACGACCCGCGATCGGCGATCCTGGCCGCCGCGAACCAGTCCGGTCGCAGCGCCATGACCGCCGCGCTGACCGGCGCACTCGTCGGCGCCCGCGCGGGTCTGCCGGGGCTGCCGCGGGAATGGGTGGACGCGCTCGGCGTCACCGACCTCGTCCAAGAGGTCGCCAACGACGCCTACTGGCACTTCTCCGTCCGCAATCCGCGCGAGCAAGCGGATCCGCAACGCTGGAAAGAACGCTATCCCCGGTGGTGAGCTCGGCGGCGACGGTGCTTCGCGGTCGGCGTTTCGCCGGATCCACTTCTCGCAGGCCGTGACCGGCGATGTTCCGGTGGCCGGCCTTGGCGGCGGCGTGCGACTTGCGTGATCGTTTGCACCCGCGGAAAAAGATCACGTCTTGCTGATTTTCCGATCTCCATTTCCGGTGTGCTGCGTTGTACCGCGCAAGTCGCATGTCGTTTCGGGTTCGCACGACCCGCGCCGCCAGTCGGCGAAGAATCACCCGCCCGTGCGCGGCGATTCGAGGGGCGCTCCGTTTCCGCTGGTACACGCCGCGAGTCGAGCGAGTGACGCGCGCGGCCGTCACTCTGAAGGATCGCGGCATCGGAAGGAGGTACGCCATGCGGATCACTTGGACAGTGGATGGCACGGAGCGTGAGCTGGACGTGGAGCCGCGGGTCACGGTGCTCGACGCGCTGCGGGACCGGCTGGGGGTGGTGTCGCCGAAGAAGGGGTGCGATCACGGCCAGTACGGTGCCTGCACGGTGCTGGTGGACGGGTGGCGGGTGACGACCTGCCTGTCGCTCGCCGTGGCGCAGGACGGGGCGGAGATCACCACGGCGGCGGGGCTGGCCGACGACGGTGAGCTGCACCCGGTCGCTCGCGCGTTCGTGCAGCACGACGGGTTCCAGTGCGGTTATTGCACGCCGGGACAGGTTTGTTCCGCGGTGGGAATGCTGGACGAGGCAGAGCAGGGCTGGCCGAGCCACGCCACCGCGGACGTGGCCGCCGAACCCGCGCTCACCGACGACGAGATCCGCGAGCGGATGAGCGGGAACCTGTGCCGCTGCGGGGCTTACGTGAACATCCTGGCCGCGATCCGCGAGGTGGCGACATGATCCCGTTCGACTACGAGCGCGCCACGGACGCCGCGGGCGCGGTTGCGACGGTGGCGCGGAACCCGAACGCGCGGTTCCTCGCCGGGGGCACGAACCTGGTGGATCACTTGAAGCTGGGGGTGAGCGAGCCGGAGCTGCTGGTCGACGTGTCGCGGCTGCCGTTCGGCGAGGTCCAGGAGCAGGACGGCGTGGTCCGGGCGGGCGCGTCGGTGCGCAACAGCGAGCTCGCCGCGCACCCGCTGATCCGGCAGCGGTTCCCGGTGCTCGCGCAGGCATTGCTGGCCGGCGCCTCCGGGCAGCTGCGCAACCTCGCCACGACCGGCGGGAACCTGCTGCAGCGCACCCGCTGCCCGTACTTCCAGGACGTCACGACACCGTGCAACAAGCGGGAACCCGGCTCCGGATGTTCGGCGATCAGCGGGCACAACCGCGACATGGCGATCCTCGGGTCGTCCGAGCAGTGCGTGGCCACGCACCCGTCGGACATGGCGGTGGCGATGACGGCGCTGGACGCGGTGGTGCGGATACAGGGCGTCGATGGCGAACGAACCGTCCCGGTCGCGGAGTTCCACCGGTTGCCCGGGGATTCACCGGAGCGCGACACGGTGCTGCAGCACGGCGAGCTCATAACCGCGGTCGATATCCCTGGAGCCGCGCCGATTTCCGCTTACCGCAAAGTGCGGGACCGCGCCTCGTACGCGTTCGCGCTCGTTTCGGTGGCCGCGGTCGTCGACATGGCCGGCGGCGTGGTGCAGGACGTGCGGCTCGCGCTGGGCGGTGTGGCGCACAAGCCGTGGCGGGCGCGGCGCGCCGAAGCCGCGCTGCGCGGAAGCCGCGCCACCGAGCAAGCGTTCCGGGAGGCCGCCGAGGCCGAGCTGGCCGACGCGAGCCCGCTCGCGGGCAACGCCTTCAAAGTCCCGATGGCCAAGAACACGATCGTCGCCGCGCTGCGCGACCTGACCGGGGAGCAGCGATGACCGAGCAGCTGGAGCGCAACGCCATCGGGACGTCACTGGAACGCCTCGACGGCCACGCCAAGGTGACCGGCACGGCGGCCTACGCCTACGAACAACCGGTCCGCGAACCGCTCTACGTGCATCCCGTGCAGGCCACGGTCGCGCGCGGGCGCATCCGCCACATCGACACCGACGCCGCCGAGGACCTCGAAGGCGTCGCCGCTGTCCTCACCCACCTGAACGCACCGCGCCTGGCCACCGGCGACGACCCGGAGATGTGGGTGCTGCAGTCCGATCGCATCGCGTTCCGCGGCCAGCTGATCGGCGCGGTGCTCGCCGAAGCCCCGGAGGTCGCCAGGCAGGCGGCCGGTCTGGTGCGGATCGACTACGAGCAGGAACAGCACGACGTGGTGCTGCGCAGCAACTACGAACGGCTCTACGCGCCGGAGATCGTCAACGGGGGCTTCGGCACCGACACGCACTCGGGCGAGGTCGAAAGCGTCGACCCCGACGTGCTGGTCGACCGGACCTACACGACCCCGATGGAGCACAACAACCCGATGGAGCCGCACACCAGCGTCGCCATTTGGCGGGACGGCTCGTTGACGCTCTACGACTCCACGCAGGGCGTGTTCGCCACGAGGTCCCGGCTCGCGCCCGTGCTCGGTCTGGAAGAGCAGCGCGTGCGCGTGATCTCGCCGTACGTCGGAGGCGGTTTCGGCTCGAAGGGCACCGCGCACGCGCACAACGTCCTCGCCGCGCTGGCGGCCCGCGTGGCCGGGGGCAGGCCGGTGAAGCTGGCCCTGACCCGCCAGCAGATGTTCGACCTGGTCGGGCACCGCACGCCGACGATCCAGCACGTGCGGCTCGGCTCCGACCGCGACGGCACGCTGTCGGTGGTGACCCACGACGTCGTCGAGCGCACCTCGACGGTGCTGGAGTTCGCCGAACAGACCGCGGTGGCCACCAGGACCATGTATCCCGCGCCGAACCGCCGCACCACGCACCGGCTGGCCGCGCTGGACGTGCCGGTGCCGTTCTGGATGCGCGCTCCCGGTGAGGCTCCGGGCATGTTCGCGACCGAGGTCGCGATGGACGAATTGGCCGAGGCTTGCGGAATCGATCCGATCGAACTGCGCTTGCGCAACGAGCCCGACGTCGACCCGGAATCCGGCCTGCCGTATTCGGCGCGGAACCTGGCGCGCTGCCTGCGGGAGGGCGCCGAGCGGTTCGGCTGGTCCGGCCGGGATCCCCGCCCGCGCGCCCGGCGGGACGGGAACTGGCTGATCGGTACCGGTGTCGCGAGTTCGACGTATCCGCGGTTCACCTTCCCCGGTTCGGTCGCCGATATCCGGTTCAGCGGCGGGCGCTACGAGGTCCGCATCGGCGCCGCGGACATCGGCACCGGGACCTGGACTGCGTTGACGCAGGTCGCAGCGGACGCGCTCGGCTGTCCCGTGGAGTCCGTGCGGCTGCGGATCGGCGACACCGACCTGCCGGTGGCGACCGTGGAAGGCGGCTCAGCGGGCCTGTCGTCCTGGGGCGCCACGATCGTCGACGCCGCCCGCCGGTTCCGGGAGAAGTTCGGCACCGACCCCTCCGATGGGGACGAGGCGGACGGCATGACGCCGGACAACCCGGACGACGACCGGTTCTCCATGCATTCGTTCGGCGCGGTGTTCGCCGAGGCCCGGGTCAACGCCGACACCGGTGAAGTGCGGGTGCCGCGAATGCTCGGTGTGTTCTCGGTGGGGCAGGTGATCAACCCGAGCACGGCGCGCTCGCAGCTGATCGGCGGTATGACGATGGGGCTGTCGATGGCGCTGCACGAGGAAAGCGTGCTGGACCCGCGGTTCGGCCACGTCATCAACCGCGACTTCGCGCAGTACCACGTGCCGGTGCACGCCGACATCGCCGACGTGGAGGCGACGTGGCTGGACGAGCGGGACGCGCACGCGAATCCGATGGGCGCGCGCGGGATCGGCGAGATCGGCATCGTCGGGTCGCCTGCCGCGGTCGCCAACGCCGTGCACCACGCCACCGGGATCCGCGCACGTGACCTGCCGATCACTCCGGACAAGTTGTTCCGCGAATGACCGGAAACCGATATCCCGCGCAGGGGTGAGCGATTACCACCGGAAAGTAATGGTCGACGCCCGCATTTCCCCTGTTCGGCAGGTTGTGTGCCTTGTCTGGCACCCGGCTGAGGAGCACGCTGGGTGTTCAGGCAAGGGGGTTCCAGGTGCGGAGAACGTTCAGCTCGGTCGTGCGCGCGTTCGCGGTGCTGGTCGCCGTGTTCGTGGTCGGCCTGGCCTGCCAGCCGACCCGCACCCAGCCCGCGCCGCCGCCTCCGCAGCCGGCCCAGCCGCAACAGCCCGCGCCCGCGCCGCCGGGGCCGCCAGCGCCCGGTCCGCCGGTGCTCGCCGTGAAGATCGACAACGTCCCGGAGGCGCGTCCTGCGGTGGGCATCGGTTCGGCCGATCTCGTGGTGGTCGAACCGGTGGAGGGCGGGCTGAGCAGGCTCGTCGCCGTGTTCGGCGGAGATCGCCCGCCGGTGGTCGGGCCGGTGCGCAGCGCGCGGGAGACGGACATGGAGCTGCTGGCGCAGTTCGGCAGGCCGACGCTGGTCTTCTCCGGCGCCGCCCCGCAACTGCTGCCGAGGCTTTCCGGTGCTGCGCTGGACCCGGTCCCGCTGGAGCGCGACCCGAGCGCGTTCTTCCGCGGCACCGACCGGGAATCTCCGCACAACCTGTTCGTGCGGCCTTCGGCCGTGCCGGCAGGCGCGCCGTGGTCCCCGAAGGCTCCGATGGTGTTCGGCCCCGCCCCGGCGGGCGGGCAGCCCCGCGAGTCCGCGCAGGTCGCCTACAAGTCCGCGTCGACGAGCTTCACCTGGTCACCGCAGCAGCAGCGGTACCTCGTCGGGATGGACGGGAAACCGGCCGCGGCTGCGGATTCGGGCCGGCTCGGTGCGGGAACGGTGGTGCTCCAAGAGGTCGCCATCCACCAGTCGTCCGTGAGCGATGTCGCCGGCAGCGCCTCGCCGTACGCGGAGTCCGTGGGCAGCGGACGCGCCTTGGTGCTGCGGGACGGCATGGCTTTCGATGCGCGGTGGAACCGGCCGAGCCCGGACGTGGGGACGACCTACACGACGGAGTCGGGAGATCCGCTGCCGTTCGCGCCCGGGCCGGTGTGGGTCGCGCTGACCGGCAAGCTGTGAACGTCCGCCGTCGAATTGGCGCGGCAACCGCTGATCCGCATCGCTGATTTCGGCCTCGGCTTGACACGCCCGCAAGAATGGAGAATTGCGTTCAACTGCACGCGAAGAACGTTTTTCTTTATTCTAGCAGGGGTGGGACGGAATTGTCAAAGCGGCCGAAGAACGAGGAATTGTTCGCCGAACGCACCTACGTGGCGGAGTTGTA
>NZ_JAFRFW010000075.1:0-3253 GCF_017434145.1 Saccharopolyspora sp.
GCCAGGCGAACTCGTAGCGGTAGGTCGGCTGCCCGCGTCCGGCGTGCGCGTCGGCGAGCGCACGGGGTGCGGCACCGAACAGGCCGTCGCCGAGCACTGCCGCGCGCAGCTCACCGGCGGTAGCCGACGGGCGCTGCTGCCGGTAGGCGGCCACCAGCCGGTCCGGCTCCGGATGTGCTTGCACCGCAACGTCCCCCACGTCGTCCATTGTGGACGAATCCAGTCCGCCGCCGGGAGCCAAGTACAGGTTGCCCTCCGCAGCGTTGTTCCCGATGAGCAGATCGGCGTCGGCACCGGCGCCGGCCGCGACCGCCACTGCCGGCTGCCTCTCCAGCACCGGACTGAACCGCGCCAGCCGCAGCAACGGATCGCGGTGCCCGTCCAGCCCGAGATCCATCGGGCCGAGCTGCTCCACCGCGTCGACCAGCCGCTCGTCCGGCACCTCCGGCAACGACCCGACCGGCACACCCAGCAGCTGACCCAGCCGCTTCATGACGAGCTCGGCTTGCGCGGGTACGAACGCGCCGAGTCCGTTTCCGCTCTGCGAGATCACCCTGCGGAACAGCCCGCGCGCCGCCGGATCGGCCAACGCGGCCGCGACGATGGTCGCCCCCGCGGACTGGCCGAACAGGGTGACGTTGGCCGGGTCGCCGCCGAACCGGGCGATCTCCTCCTGCACCCAGCGCAGCGCGGCGAGCACGTCCAGCAGTCCCCGGTTGTCCGGTGCTCCCGGCAGCGACAGCCAGCCCGGCGCCCCGATCCGGTAGTTCAGCGTCACCAGCACCACGCCGTCCCGGGCGAACCCGGTGCCGTCGTAGAGCGCCGCCTGGCCGGAGCCGGACACGAAGGCGCCGCCGTGCACGAACACCATGACCGGCAGGCCGCGCGTCGCGGTGTCCGGGGTCCACACGTTCACCGTCAGGTAGTCCGCGCCGCGGACCCAGCCGGGGCCGAAGAACGGGCCCATGTCCAGGGCACCGAATTCTCGCCGCGGTGCCGGAGCGGTGGGGCCGGGCATCGCTGCATCCCGCTCCCCTGCCCATCTCGGAGCCGGCCGGGGAGCGGCGAACCGCGCGGGCCCCGTCGGGGCCGCTGCGTAGGGGATGCCGGAGAAGACCAGGCCGGTGCGGCTGCGCCTGCCCCGGACCCGGCCCGCGTTCGTGCGCACCACCGGGTTCTGCTCCGCCGGGCTCATCGGTTGATCCGCTGCGGACGGTCGAACGCGGCCCAGTTCTTGATCTCGAAGCGGTCCCCGGCCCGGCGGACCTCGGCGGCGCCGTGACCGCCGAAGTGCGCGGGCACCACCAACGCGGTGTTGTCGGCGGCGAACTCCAGCAGCCGCCTGCGGGACGCGCGGGCGGCCGCCGGGTCCTCCTCGAAGTCGCAGTTGTGCACCGGATCTTGCAGTTGCAGCGGGGTGTGCAGCAGGTCGCCGATGAACACCGCGCGATCCGGCCCGGAGCGCAGCTGCAGCACCGACGATCCGGGCGTGTGCCCGGGAGCGGGCTGCAACCGCAGGTTCTCGTCGATGACCCGTTCGCCATCCCACAGCTCGGTCAGGCCCGCCTGGTGCACCGGAGCGACGCTGTCCTCGAACACGTTCTGGTGGCTCAGCGCCCGCTTCGGCCGGTGCTCGCCCATCGGATTCCAGTACTCGAAGTCGGCGCGCGGCAGCAGGTAGGTGGCGTTCGGGAACGTCGGCACCCAGTCCCGGCCGACGAGCCGGGTGTTCCAGCCGACGTGATCGACGTGCAAATGCGTGTTGACCACGATGTCGACGTCTTCCGGGCGCACCCCCGCGCGGGCCAGGTTGCCGAGGTAGTCGGTGTTCAAGTGCCGCCAGTGCGGCGAGTACGGCCGTTCCTTGTGGTTGCCGACTCCGGTGTCCACCAGGATCGTGCGGCCAGCGCTGCGCAGCACCCAGGTCTGCACGGCGGAGACGAACCCGTTGTCGGCCGGCGACCAGAAGTCCGGATCCAGCCAGGACCGCTCGGCCTCGAACTCCTCGGCGGGGATTTCCGGGAAGAACTCGTCCACGGCCATCGCGCGCCCGTGGAACTCCAGCACTCGCGTGACTTCGACGTCTCCCAGCGTGATGCTCTGCATGGGTCGAATATGCGCGGCACCGCCGATCGCGCGGTATCCGTCACGTGACTGCACCTGTCCCCGCGCGGCTACAGTCGATGGCCGGGAGGCGGCAGTGCGGGAGATCATCGGACGGCAGGCCGAGCTGGCTCAGGTGCGGCGAGCGGCGAGCGGCACCGGGCGGGTCCTGGTCATCACCGGCGACGCCGGAATGGGCAAGACGACGTTGCTGGACGCGGCGGCAGCGCAGGGCGCGCTGCGGGCCTCCGGCAGCGAGAGCGAGGCGAACCTGGCGTTCGCGGGGCTGCACCAGCTGCTCGCGCCGGTGCTGCGGCAGGCCGCGGGCACGGCTGAGGCGTCGCGGCTGCAGTGCGCGTTCGGGATCGGCGACGGGGAACCCGACCCGGACGTCATGGGCCTGGGGCTCGCGGCGCTGCGCCTGCTGTCCGATACCGGTGGGCTGCTCGTGATAGACGACGCGCACTGGCTGGACCGGGGCACCCTGGACGTGCTCGCGTTCCTCGCGCGCCGGATCGAATCGGAGCCGCTGAACCTGCTCATCGGTGCCCGCGATGATCGGCCGCTGCCCGGACTGGACCGGCTGCCCACCTTGCGGCTGGAACCTCTCGACGACCTCTCCGCGAACCAGGTCCTCGACGCGCTGCCGCAGGCACCGGCCGGGGCGCGGCGACTGCGCGTGCTCGCCGAGGCAGGCGGCAATCCGCTCGCACTGGCCGAACTCGCCGCGGTGCCGCAGGAATCCGGGCCGGGGCCGCCCGCCACCACCGAACGGCTGGAGAAGATCTTCGCGGCGCGTGCGCAGGAACTGCCCGAACGAACCCGCGAACTGCTGCTGGAACTGGCCGCCGCCGACGCCCCGGACGCGGTGCACGCGCCAGGCGCGGGCTGGGAACCCGCCGAACGGGCCGGGCTGGTGCGCTGGACGGGATCCCGGTTCCGCTTCCGGCACCCGCTGGTGCGGTCCGCGCTGTACCACTCGGCGCCTTTCGAACACCGCCGCCGGGCGCACCTCGCACTGGGCGAAGCGACCAGGGACGAACCGGACCGGCGCGCTTGGCACCTCGCGGCGGCCGCCGGTGAACCGGACGAGGACGTCGCCGCCCTGATGGAGAGCACCGCCGAGCGGGCCCGCCGCCGCGGCGGTTAC
>NZ_JAFRFW010000700.1:0-4831 GCF_017434145.1 Saccharopolyspora sp.
ACGGTGGACGGCTGCGCGCGCCCGACCGCGGGTGGCTTAGTGTCGAAGGTGCCATGGCTCGTGTCATCCACGTCTTCCGCCAGCCCGACCGGTTCGTCGCAGGGACCGTCGGGGAACCGGGCGAGCGCACCTTCTACCTGCAGGCGTCCGAGGACGTCCGCACGGTCAGCGTGCAGCTGGAGAAGCAGCAGGTCACCGTGCTCGCCGAACGCATCGGTGCGCTGCTGGAGGAGGTGCAGCGCCGGTTCGACGCGGAGCTGCCCGCCGACGCCCCGGACGACCTCGTCGACTCGGACCCGCTGGCGGTGCCGGTGGAGGAGGAGTTCCGGGTCGGCACGATGGGGCTCGGCTGGGACGCCGAGACCGAAGCCGTCGTGGTGGAGCTGCTCGCGGTCACCGAGGAGGAGATCGACGAGTCCGTGGTGCTCGACGACACCGAGGAGGGCCCGGACGCGGTCCGCGTGTTCCTCAGCCCGGCGCGCGCCCGCGCGTTCGCCGACCGCGCCGAGCGGGTGATTAACGCGGGCCGCAAGCCGTGCCCGCTGTGCAACGAGCCGCTGGACCCGGAAGGCCACATCTGCCCGCGGCAGAACGGCTACCGCCGGTCGGAAGAGGACTAGCGGCTCGTGCATCCCGCCGATCCGGCCGCCCGCGAGGTCCTGGCGCAGGGCCGCATCGAGGTCGAGGGGCGGCTCGTGGAAGCCTCGAACGCCACGCTGCTGTGCTCGGTCGAGCACGATGGCGCGGCGGCCGAATGCGTCTACAAGCCGGTGCGCGGGGAACGTCCGTTATGGGACTTCCCGGACGGCACGCTGGCCGGTCGGGAAGTCGCCTCCTACCTGGTGTCCGAAGCGCTGGGCTGGCACCTGGTCCCGCCGACGCTGCTGCGCGAGGGCCCGTTCGGGCCGGGGATGGTGCAGCTGTGGGTGGACACCGAGGAGGACTCGGAGCTGGTCGACCTGGCCGAACCGGCGGACGTCCCGGAAGACTGGCGAGCGGTGCTGCAGGCGCAGGACAACCACGGTGATCCGGTGGTGCTGGCGCACGCCGACCACGCGGCGCTGCGCCGGCTCGCGGTGCTCGACGTCGTGATCAACAACGCGGACCGCAAGGGCGGGCACATCCTGCACGCGCCCGACGGGCACGTGTTCGGCATCGATCACGGGGTGAGCCTGAACGCGGAGAACAAGCTGCGCACGGTGTTGTGGGGCTGGATCGGCAAACCGCTGTCCGCGGAGGCGACCGAGGCGCTGGGCCGCTTCCGGGCGCTGATGGAGGGCGAGCTGGCCGCCGACCTGGCCGAGCACATCACGCCCAAGGAAGTCCAGGCGATCAACGAGCGGGTGCAGGCCCTGCTCGGCGAGGGCGTTTTCCCGGCGCCTTCCGGGGAGTGGCCCGCGATTCCCTGGCCGCCGTTCTGAGCGTTGGTTTTCCCGCTCGTTCTCCCAGGAAACGGCTGAGGCCGCTGCGCGTGGAGCCACTCCACAGCAACGGTTGAACCCGGAGCAGCCCGCGAAAATCAGGTGCGCGCTGCGTGCTCGGAACGTCACCATGCGCACGTGGAACAAGATCTCGACCTGGCCCGGGACCCGCATCCGCTGCGCGGCCGCGCGGCGCTGGTGACCGGCGCGAGCCGCAGGCAGGGCATCGGTTTCGCGATCGCCCGCAGGCTCGCGGCCTGGGGCGGGAGCGTTTTCCTGCACCACCACCGGCCGCACGACGGCGAGCAGCCGCGGGGCGCCGACGACGCCGACGAGGTCCGCGCCGGGGTCTCCCGGCATCTGGTCGGCGACGCCCGGGTCGCGGACGCGCCGGGCGATCTCGTCGAACCCGGCGAGCCGGAGCGGCTGGTGCAGCACGTGGTCGCCGAGTTCGGGAACCTCGACGTGCTGGTCTGCAACCACGCCCGCAGCGGTTCGGACGGCGCCCTGGGGGAGTTGGACGCCGAGGTGCTGGACGGGCACTGGGCGGTCAACACCCGCTCGTCGATCCTGCTCGCGCAAGCCTTCGCTGCCCACCACGACGGCCGTCCCGGCGGGCGGGTCGTGTTCCTGACCTCCGGTCAGCAGCTCGGCCCGATGCCGGGCGAGGTCGCCTACGCCGCGGCGAAAGGTGCGCTCGCGGAGATCACCCTCACCCTGTCCGACCAGCTCGCCGACTCCGGCATCACGGTGAACACGGTCAATCCCGGCCCGGTGCAGACCGGGTACCTGGGCGAGCGGGACTGGCACGTGGTCGCACCGATGTTCCCGTTCGGCCGCTACGGCGAACCGGACGATCCCGCACGCCTGATCGCGTGGCTGAGCACCGACGAAGCCCGCTGGATCACCGGCCAGGTGATCAACACCGAGGGCGGTTTCGCGCGCTGGCGCACGCGCTGGGAGATCCCCCGCACCGACCGGTGAACCGGCTTCAGTCCACCAGCGCCTGGTAGACCATCTGGTGCAGCTGCGAGCGGATCGGGTGCGTGCTGGAGGGCACCAGCTGGGTCAGGAACACGACGGTGAGCTCCTCGGCCGGATCCACCCAGAACGCGGTGCTGGCCAGCCCGCCCCAGGACAGCTCGCCGGGGCTGGCGACCACGCGCGAGGGGACCGGGTCCTCGACCACCGCGAAGCCCAGGCCGAAACCCTTGCCCGCGTTGCTGACCTCGGAGAACGAGCCGTGCGCCAGCTGGTCGAGGTGCGCCCCGCCGGGCAGGTGGTTGCGCGCCATGAACCGCACGGTGCGGTCGCCGAGCAGCCGCACCCCGTCGAGCTGCCCGCGGCCGAGCAGCATTCCGGTGAACCGGTGGTAGTCGTGCGCCGAGGACACCAGGCCGCCACCGCCGGACAGCGCCTTCGGCGGGGTCTCCGGCACCGACGGGCGCTTCGGCCGCACCGCCTTGCCGTTCGAGTCGGCGACGTAGAGCGAAGCGAGCCGGTCCAGCGACTCCGGCGGCACCGCGAAACCGGTGTCGGTCATGCCCAGCGGTTCGAAGATGCGGGTGCGGAAGAACTCGTCCAGGCCCATGCCGGAGGCCACCTCCACCACCCGGCCGAGCACGTCGGTGGACACCGAGTAGTTCCACGAGCTGCCCGGGTCGAACAGCAGCGGCATCCCGGCGTACACGTCGCAGACGCCCTCGAGGTCCAGGTCGGCGGGGGTGCCCAGCTCGAAGCCCTGTTGCCGGTAGATCTCGTCGGTCGGGTGCAGCCGGTGGAACCCGTAGGTCAGCCCGGAGGTGTGCGTGAGCAGGTGCCAGATCCGCATCGGCTCGATGGCCGGCCGGGTCTGCGCTTCCCGCGCGGGGCCGCCGGTGTAGACCCGCAGGTCGGCGAACGACGGGATGAAGTCGCTGACCGGGTCGGTGAGCTCGAACGCCCCTTCCTCGTAGAGCATCATCGCCGCCACCGACGTGATCGGCTTCGTCATCGAGTAGATCCGGAACAGCGTGTCGTCGCGCACCGGGTCCGCGGACTCCAGGTTCCGCAGGCCGCAGGTGCTCGAGTGCGCGATCTTGCCGCCGCGCGCGATCAGGACCTGCCAGCCCGCGAGCCTGCCGTCGTCGACGTAGCGGGCGAAGTGCCGGTCGAGCCGCTGCAGTCGTTGCGGGTCGAAGCCTGCTCCGGCGGGGTCGATCTCGAACTGCGACTGACTCACGGCGTCCTCCTTCGCGACCTGGCTGGTTCGTTTCTACGCGCAGGCGCGGGCCGGTCGCCATGCCGAGTGGTGATCGTCGCGGGCGGCCTCGGCCGGCCGGAGCTGCTTGAGTAGGAGATCCCGCAGCGAGGCGCTGAGGTTCCGCTAAGCGACCACCTACGCAAACCCCTGAACAACAGGCTCTGGGGAGTAGCGTCGGACGGGTGACGAATCTCCAGACTCCACCCACCGGACTGCCCCGTACGGCTGGAGAGCTGCGTGCGGGCGGGTACCTGCCGTGCAGCGTGAAGGCCGAGGTGCGCCGGAACCTGCTCAGCGCGCTGCGTTCCGGCGACCGGCTGTGGCCGGGCATCGTCGGCTTCGACCGCACCGTGCTGCCGCAGCTGGAGCGCGCTCTGATCGCCGGGCACGACGTGGTGCTGCTCGGCGAACGCGGCCAGGGCAAGACGCGGCTGCTGCGCGGGCTGACCGAACTGCTCGACGAGTGGACCCCGGTGCTGCCCGGGTCCGAACTGGACGAACACCCGCTGGAACCGATCACCCCGGCTTCGATCCGCCGCGCCGCCGAGCAGGGCGACGAGCTGCCCGTCGAGTGGCGGCACCGCAGCGAGCGCTACGTGGAGAAGCTGGCCACTCCGGACACCGCGGTCGGCGACCTGGTCGGCGACGTGGATCCGGTGAAGGTCGCCGAGGGCCGCTCGCTGGGCGATCCGGAGACCATCCACTTCGGACTCGTGCCGCGCGCGCACCGCGGCATCGTGACCATCAACGAGCTGCCCGACCTGGCCGAGCGGATCCAGGTGGCGCTGCTGAACGTGATGGAGGAGCGCGACATCCAGATCCGCGGCTACAGCCTGCGGCTGCCGCTGGACGTGCTGCTGGTCGCGACCGCGAACCCGGAGGACTACACCAACCGCGGCCGGATCATCACGCCGCTCAAGGACCGCTTCGGCGCGGAGATCCGCACGCACTACCCGCTGGAACTCGAAGGCGAGATCTCGCTGATCCGGCAGGAGGCGCTGCTGGAGGCCGAGGTCGGCGACCACCTGCTGGAGGTGCTGGCCCGGTTCGTGGGGCACCTGCGGGAATCCTCCGCGGTGGACCAGCGCTCCGGTGTCTCCGCGCGGTTCGCGATCGCCGCGGCCGAGACGGTCTCCGCCGCGGCGGTGCACCGGGCGGCGCTGACCGG
>NZ_JAFRFW010000701.1:0-7568 GCF_017434145.1 Saccharopolyspora sp.
ACCGGGATCACCTGCTGCATCCGAGATCCCTGCGCCGCACGTGCGGATGGTGCGGCGCCCAGCGCGCCCGCCGCGACGGCGCCGCCGAACAGGGCCATCGCCGCACGCCGCGGGAACTCGATCGGGAAGTGGTTCATCGGCTCGCTCCCGGCTCGGAAGATCGTGGAGACCAAAGGTATAGACCACGATCCGCCGCCGGGAGCGGCCGAACGGACGTATCGGGCACCGAGCCGGCCCGCACGATCAGCGCAGGCTCACTCCCGCCGACCGCGCAGCGCTCCGCGCAAGCCGTCCAGCACCGCCGGGTCCTCGATCGTCGAGGGAACCTTCGCGTCGCCGGTGTCGGCGATCTCGCGCATCGACTTGCGCAGGATCTTGCCGGAGCGCGTCTTCGGCAGCCCGTCCACCACGTCGACGTCGCGGAACGCCGCCACCGGCCCGATCTGCTCGCGCACCGCGGCGACCAGCTCCGCGCGCAGCGTCTCGTCGTCGATCTCCACGCCGGACTTGAGCACCACGAATCCGCGCGGCACCTGGCCCTTCAGCGGGTCGTGCACCCCGATCACCGCGCATTCGGCCACCGCCGGGTGCCCCGCCAGCACCGCCTCGATCGAACCCGTCGACAACCGGTGCCCGGCCACGTTGATCACGTCGTCGGTGCGTCCCATGACGAACACGTAGCCGTCCTCGTCGATGTAGCCGCTGTCGCCGGTGCGGTAGTAGCCGGGGTAGCGGGACATGTACGACTCGTGGAACCGCGCGTCGTCGTTCCACAACGTCGGCAGCATCCCCGGCGGCAGCGGCTGCTTGATGCAGATCGCGCCCTCGGTACCGGCCGGTGCCTGCTGCCCGGACTGGTCCAGCACCCGGACGTCGAAACCGGGCACCGGCACGGTCGGCGAACCCGGCTTGACCGGCATCGGCTCCAGCCCGCGCAGGTTCGCGCAGATCGGCCAGCCCGTCTCGGTCTGCCACCAGTGGTCGATCACCGGAATCCGCAGCCGGTCCACGGCCCACTGGTACGTCTCGGGATCCAGCCGCTCGCCTGCCAGGAACAGGGTCTGCAGGCTGGAGATGTCGTAGCGGTCGAGCTCCCGCGCCTCCGGATCGACCCGCTTGATCGCGCGGAACGCGGTCGGTGCGGTGAACAGCGCCTTCACCCGGTGCTCGGAGATCACGCGCCAGAACGCACCGGCATCCGGCGTGCCCACCGGCTTGCCCTCGTAGACCACCGTGGTCGCCCCGGCCAGCAGCGGCGCGTACACGATGTAGGTGTGCCCGACGACCCAGCCCACGTCGGAGGCCGTCCAGAACACGTCGCCGGGCCCGATGTCGTAGATCGCGCCCATCGACCAGTGCAGCGCCACCGCGTGCCCGCCGTTGTCCCGCACGACGCCCTTGGGGCGGCCGGTGGTGCCGGAGGTGTAGAGCACGTAGAGGGGATCGGTCGCCGCGACCGGCACGCAGTCGGCAGGTTCGGCCGTCGCGACTAGTTCGTCCCAATCGACGTCGTCCGGGCCGAGCTCGGCGGGGGCCTGCGGCCGCTGCAACATCACCACACCGCCCGCGGGCCGGTGCTCGGACATCCGCAGCGCCTCGTCGACGATCGGCTTGTACTCCACCACCCGATTCGGCTCGAGCCCGCAGGAGGCGGCCACGATCACCGCCGGCTGGGCATCGTCGATGCGCGCGGCGAGCTCCTTGGGCGCGAATCCGCCGAAGACCACCGAGTGCACCGCCCCGATCCGCGCGCAGGCCAGCATCGCCACCAGCGCTTCCGGGACCATCGGCAGGTAGATGATCACCCGATCGCCCTTGCCGACACCGCGCGAGCGCAACGCGCCCGCGAACCGCGCGACCCGGTCCAGCATCTCCTGGTAGCTCCAGCTGAGCTGCTCACCGGCCATTGCGGAGTCCCAGATCACCGCGGTCCGCGCGCCGTGCCCGTCCCGCACGTGCCGGTCCAGCGCGTTGAAGCAGGTGTTGAGCACACCGTCGGCGAACCACCGCCCGGAATCCGCCAGCGCCCGCTCCGGTGCCCGGTCCCATTCGATGCCGCGGGCGGCATCGAGCCAGAACCCGTCCGGATCGGACAGACTGCGCCGGTGCGCGTCGGCGTAGGCGCCCATGACCACGACCTCCCACGTGCGGCTGTTCAGGTGCCGAAGTCCTACCGCACGGCACCCGTTCGCGCCAACAACCTGCGGCCACCGGTCGGAATACCCGCCGCCGCGCGCCGTGTTGGGCGGGTGGCACCGCACCCGTGCCGCCGTCCCCGGCGAGCGTCCACAACGGACCGCAGGAGTCCCCGGACTGCGGCGGCGAGCGGGCCTCGCGACGAGCGGTCCTCCCGCTTCGCCCGCGCCGAACCGGTGCGCGGACCGGCTCGTGCAGCTCGGCGCCCTCGCCCGCCCGCTTGGCGCGACACGCCCGGAACTGCGCGAATGACCGGTGATCCATGGAACACAATTCGCCGGGAGGGGAGGCGGCGGAGCTAACGCGGGATGCGGCGCGACCGACAACCGTGATGGAGGTGCCAGGTAGTGATGAGTGCGGATACGACGGTGCGCGAAGCCGGGCCGGACGGCTCCGGTGGGGCCGGTGAACTGCCGACCACGCCGAGCAGCGTGGTGTGGAGCCGCGGCCACTCGTTCGTCCTCGAAGGCGTGGGCGGCCGGGCGCGCTGGGCCGGTGTCGACGACCGCGGCCGCGCCCGCTTCCTCACCGATGCCGAGCTGCAGCGGCGCGGCTGGAGCCACGCCCGTCGCTGAACGGAGCCACCCGCGCACCCGGCTCGGCGCAGCCACGGCCGCCACGGCCGGTGCCGGGGGCGTGTGGCACCCTGACGCGAGTGGACGCCGAGCGTCCATCGGGCCGGAGGCGCAGGTGAGCGCCGTACGGCGGATCGCACAACCGTGTCAGGGAGGGCTGTGGTGCAGGACGCCGACGGCACCACGGCCGGACCGCGTGGCCGGGGTGGGGCGCAGGATTCGGTGCCCCCGGAACCGTCCCGGCATCCGGCTCCGGACCGATCGGAACCGGGCGAGCACCCCGAGGCGTGCGAGCATCCCGAACCAGGCGAGCACGCGGCGCAGCCACCGGCGGACGACTCCGCGCAGCGACCGGCGGACTCGTCCGGTCCGGATGACGCCGAAACCGCAGCCCCGCCCGATCCCGGCATCGCGCACATCAAAGAGGTCGCCGCGAACGTCTGGGACGACCCCTGGTTGACCTGGCCGAACCTGCTCAGCGTGCTGCGCCTGGCCGGTGTCCCGCTGTTCCTCTGGCTGCTGCTGGGGCCGCAGCAGGACCTGCTTGCCCTGCTGGTGCTGGTGATCAGCGGGGCCACCGACTGGCTCGACGGCAAGCTCGCCCGCTGGCTGAACCAGTACAGCCGCGTCGGCGAGCTGCTCGACCCGGGTGCCGACCGGCTCTACATCGTCGCGACGCTGATCGCCTTCGTGCTCCGGGACGTGATCCCGTGGTGGGCCGCGGTGGCGCTGATCGGCCGCGACGTGGTGCTGACGCTGTGCTTGCCGGTGCTGCGCTGGCACGGGTTCGAGCCGCCCGAGGTGCACTACCTCGGCAAGGCCGCGACCTTCTGCCTGATGTACGCGTTCCCGCTGTTGCTGCTGGTGCAGGAGGACTTCGCGTTCGAGCAGGTCGTGCGCCCGCTGGCGTACGCCTTCACCGGCTGGGGCGGCGTGCTGTACGTGTGGGCCGGTGTGCTGTACCTGATCCAGGTCTTCGCGACCGTGCGGCTGGCCAGATCGAACCGGACCTGACAGCGGCGCACCCGGCCGCGGTGCGCGTGCACTGCCGGTGTCACCCGCGCTGCGGAGTTGATCACGTCGCGGCTGCCTTGCGGTCCGCTGCGGCCTCGACCTAGGCTCGCGGCGCCCGCGGCGATCATCGCGGGTGAGGCGGAGGCGCTGCGAAGTCCCGCCGGCCGAGCGACCAGGAAGGCGGGACCCAAGTGGCCCCGGAAGGGATCAAGTACACCGAAGACCACGAGTGGGTGCTGCGCACCGGCGAGGACACCGTCCGGGTCGGCATCACCGACTACGCCCAGCAGCAGCTCGGCGACGTGGTGTTCGTCCAGCTGCCCGATGCGGGCGAGGCGGTGCAGGCCGGTGGCGGCATCGGCGAGGTGGAGTCGACCAAGAGCGTCTCGGACATCTACGCCCCGGTCGCCGGCGAGGTCGTCGCCCGCAACGAGCGGCTCGACGAGCAGCCCGAGCTGGTCAACTCCGCGCCGTTCGGCGACGGCTGGATGCTCGAGATCAAGCTGGCCGACCCGGCGGCGCCGGACGCGCTGCTCGGCCCGGAGGACTACCAAGCCGTCATCGACCAGGCATGATCGTCGATCTCCGCACCGCGGCCGGATCGTTGTGGGACTCCCGCGTCTGCCACCTGGAACGGCGCGGTACGTTGGAACGCACTTGCACGACCCATCCGCGCAGAGGAGAGCTCAGGTGAGCCAGAACGACGGGCCCGGCGGCGTTCCGCCGGAGCAGTCACCGGAGACCACCTCGGTCTTCAGGCCGTTCCTGTCGGAATCGGAGAGCACCGAGAGTGCGGCTCCGGAGCCTGCGGCCTCCGGAGTCGACGCGCTGCCCGCCGGGTCCGCCCTGCTGGTGGTCAAGCGCGGCCCGAACGCGGGGTCGCGATTCCTGCTCGACCGGGAGACCACCAGCTCGGGTCGGCACCCCGACAGCGACATCTTCCTCGACGACGTCACCGTTTCCCGTCGCCACGCCGAGTTCCGGCGCGAGGGCAGCGACTTCGTCGTCGTGGACGTGGGCAGCTTGAACGGGACCTACGTCAACCGGGAACCGGTGGACACCTCGGTGCTGGCCAACGGCGACGAGGTGCAGATCGGCAAGTTCCGGCTGGTGTTCCTGACCGGGCCGATCGACGGCGGCCAGGGACGCTGAAGGTCCGCGGCCGTTCCGCGACGGGGCGGCGTCCACGGCGCCGCCCCGACGGCATCCGAGGCGATCGTCCGATCGCGGCACCGGAGGCGATCATCCGATCGCCGGGTGCGGAGCCGCCGGTCCGCCCTCGCCCGATGCCCTCCGCGAGGCTCTGACCAGCGGTTGGCCGTTGGGGCTGCGGTGTATCGTTGCTGTGGGCGTCGTTGCGCTGCAGCAACCGGCAGGGCGCGGGAACTCCCCGTTCGCCCGGAGCCCGCAGCGGGCGAACGATCTCGGCAGCATCGCGAACGGCACCGGCGAGCGGAACCGGAGTCGGTCGACGAACAAGGGCCTGCACCGGCGGCACCGGCGTTCGCGCGCGGTCCGGCGAGCAGGCGGTACGAACCGGAAAAAGCCGTTCAGCGAGCGGAAAATCCGGCCGGAGGCGATGGCCAGTGGTAGGCGTGTCCGCCGTATCGCGGGTAGCGTCGGAGGCGTCGGTGCGCGATCCTCGACCAAGGATGTCACGCTTCGGCGCGCTGGAGGAGGCGATGAGACGATGAGCAGCGAGATGCGCGTCGTCGGCGTGCGAGTGGAACTACCAGCCAACCAGCCGATTCTGCTGCTGCGCGAAACCGACGGTGAGCGGTACTTGCCGATCTGGATCGGATCGGTGGAGGCCACCGCGATCGCGCTGGAGCAGCAGGGTGTGCGGCCGGCCAGACCCCTGACCCACGATCTGCTCAAGGACGTCATCGGCGCCCTCGGGCGGGATCTGGAGCAGGTGCGGATCACCGATCTGCAGGAGGGCACGTTCTTCGCCGAGCTGATCTTCGACGGGGACGTGCGGGTCTCGGCCCGCCCGAGCGACTCGGTCGCGCTGGCGCTGCGGGTCGGGGTGCCGATCCACGCCGACGAATCGGTGCTGGACGAAGCCGGGCTGATCATCCCGGACGAGCAGGAGGACGAGGTCGAGAAGTTCCGGGAGTTCCTGGACTCGGTCTCGCCGGAGGACTTCCGGGGCGCGGATACCTGACCGCCCCGGTGCGCCACGACGGCTCCCGCTGCCGAGAGGCACGGGAGCCGTTCGCATTTCCGGCCCGGTGGCGGGGAATTCCCGGTGGGGTGTCCGCCCGGCGGGGGTGCGTCCGCGCGTCGCGTTGACCCGCCCACGGGGTGGGCTTACCGTCGTTGCAACGCGAATTGCTCCGATGTGATTTTCCAGGTCGGGCGCTCGCGGCCCGGTCGCGGGAGCTCCGGGGCGGCAGCCGCCCGGTGCGGTTCCCGGTGGTTCGCCGGCCCCGGTGGCCGGACGAGGGGAGGCAGGCGTGGTGGAGCGAGCACCCGGCGAAGATTCCGCGCAGCAGCCGGAACCGATGGCCGACCCCGCGTTGCCGGATCCAGCGCTGCCGGATGAACTCGTCGGCTACCGCGGACCCGCGGCCTGCCAGATCGCCGGAATCACCTACCGGCAGCTCGACTACTGGGCCAGGACCAAGCTGGTCGGCCCGTCCATCCGCAGCGCCGCCGGTTCGGGCTCGCAGCGGTTGTACTCGTTCAAGGACATCCTGGTGCTCAAGGTGGTCAAGCGGCTGCTGGACACCGGGGTCTCGTTGCACAACATCCGGCTGGCGGTGGAGCACCTGCGCGGCCGCGGGGTGCGCGACCTGGCGAAGATCACGTTGTTCAGCGACGGCACCACGGTCTACGAGTGCACCTCCGCGGAAGAGGTCGTTGACCTGCTGCAGGGCGGGCAGGGCGTGTTCGGCATCGCGGTCAGCGGTGCGATGCGGGAGATCACCGGCACCATCCACGAGTTCCCGGCGGAAAGAGCCGACACCGCCGACCCCGAAGAGCCCGTCGATGACGAGCTGTCCCGCAGGCGCCGGGACCGGCAAACGGGCTGAACCGGTTCGGCGGCCCCGGCCCGGGGATTTCGCGTGGACACGGTGCGTGCGCAGCGCGTCCGGTGCGTGGGACGTTCGGACGCGACGAAGATCGCACCGGTCGGCGCTCACTGGATCGGGTAGGGTGCGAGGCATCGCAGACCCCGTGCGGGAGAGTCCGCCGGTGATCCGGTCGCCGGCGGCGCCGAAGGAGCAAACCCTCCCCGACAACCTCTCAGGCGGCTGGACCGCACGGGCGAGATACCTCTGGAAAGAGGTGCCACCGGACGAGGTGGCGCCCGCCGACGGTGCAAGTCCGGTCCGACCGGGCGAAGCTCTCAGGCGTTCGCGATGCGGACAGTGACAGAGGGGGAGGGCAGCACACAACGCTGCCGCCCTGTGTCCGCTGCGATGAATGAGGTGTGGCGATGACGACCGAAGACCGGATCCCGCTGGCCGCCCTGGAACACGGAACCCCGTTCGCCGACCGCCACGTCGGGCCGCTGCCCGCCGAACTGGCCCGGATGCTGGACGTGATCGGCGTCGGCTCGCTGGAGGAACTCGCCCAGTCCGCGGTGCCGTCCGGCATCCGCGAGCGCGACCTGCACTTGGCGCTGCCGGAACCGGCGACGGAAGCGGAGGCGCTCGCCGAGCTGCGCGAGCGCGCGAGCCGCAACCGGCCGCACACCGAGATGATCGGGCTCGGCTACCACCCGACGATCACGCCGCCGGTGATCCGCCGCAACGTGCTGGAGAACCCGGCGTG
>NZ_JAFRFW010000702.1:0-6091 GCF_017434145.1 Saccharopolyspora sp.
CCGCGGCGGGCAGGTACGGCGTCAGCCCCTCGACCAGCCATGCGGTCGGGACCGAGGGGTCGAACCCGGCCGCGGCGAGCGCACTCGTCCAGTCCTCCCGCAGGTCGGTGTCGACGATGCGGCGCTCGGAGGCAGGCTGCGCGCCCTGCTCGGCGAGCACCCGGTCCTTGAACTCCAGCACCTTGGGCTGGTCGACCTCGAAGACCCGGCTGTCTGCCGGCCAGTCGAGGCGGAACGACCGCGAATCGAGCCCGGCGGCCAGCAGCACCAGCTGGCGGACGCCGGAGCGACCGGCCTCGGCGAAGTACTCGTCGAAGTAGCGGGAGCGCACCGCGAGGAAATCGGCCATCCACGCCCAATGGCCGTCGGCGGTGGCCGGATCGTGCGGGCTCGTCGGCATCGGCTGGGGCGGATTGGCCGCGCGCACGAACGGTTCGGCGAAGCGGTCCCGGACCAGCGCGCCGTCCCGCCCGGTCTCCACGGCCCGCGCCGCGGCCACGCCGAGCGCGGTGAGGCCGACGCTGGTGACGATGTCCCACTGCTGGTTCGCGTTGACCACGATCGCAACCTCCACTCTTCGTAAGCTTCGCTAACGATCGTGGCATTCGCGTCGTAGCGCGCTCCGCTGAAGGTGACTCGCAGCACAGCAAACCGCGTGCTTCGCCGGTTCCGACCGGAAGGCCGGTGTTCCGCGAAGCGAGAGGAAACCGCCGGGCGAATCCCACCGCGCCGAGTCGCGGCAGGAGCGCCCGGCGGGGGTGTCAGCCGGCCGCGAGAACCGGCTCCTCGGTGAACAGCCGCGGCTGGATCACCGCGCCCTGCGCGAAGTTCTCGTCGACCTCGGCCTTCTCGTCCGGGTTGGGGAGGTTGTTCTTGCAGTCGGTCCCGGCGCTGGCACCGGACATGAGGTCGGCGCAGACGCCGGTCCGATCGTCCGGCAGCCCGAGGATGTGCCCGATCTCGTGGGTGGTGATGCGCGGGATGTGGTGCCCTTCCTCGACCGCCGCGCGCCCGATCCACACCGTGCCGACGCCGAGCGAGTCGGTCTGGGCGCGCGGCCAGTTGTCATCGGCGAGCACGGTGAGGTCGGCCTGGCCATCGGTGGCCTTCTGCAGCTTCACGTTTGACAGCTGGCCGTTCCACACCTGCGCGGCCTCGTCGACGGCGCCCTGGAACTCCTCGGCCTGACTCGCGTCGTAGGTGACGACGTGTGGTTCGGCGGCTTCGCCGGAAACCGCGCCTGCCACCGGGGCGCCCGCCGCCAGTAGAAACGCGGCCGCTGCACCGGCGAGTGCGGTCGTTGTCGAAAACCTGGGCATATCGGCTCCTCCGCATCGGCCATTTCCGGATGACCAAGGTGAATACGCCCGGAGGCTAGGCCGAAGGCGCATCCCGGCACCGGCAGTGGCGGGTAACCGCCAACACCGGGTCCATCGGGTTCGGCCTGCACACCGGCGGTGGCAGCGGCCTGCTTTCACGGAGTCGCTTCAGCTGAGCCGTAGAAGGCGCGGCAGGTTCCGGACTTCTCCCGGGTGGTGATCTCCAGGACGGAGTTCCCGTCGTCGCCTACCGGGATCAGCGCAGGGCTGTAGTTGTTGCACGCTCCGATGTCGCGGTCGGGCTCCACGGCCGCGACCGGGGCCGGGACCTCTTCCCAACGGCCTTCACCGCCGGAGCTGTTGACCAGCAGGACCTTGCCGTTGTCCGCGGCGAGGGAACCGTCAGCGTTGTGCAACGTCATGCCGGACAGCACGATGCGCCCGTCCGAAGTGACCGCGAACTTCGGCGTGTGCCCCGGTTTCCGGCCATCAGGCCCGACGATCGCGGTACCGGGCTCGGCCGGGTCGCCCCAGTTGCGACCGTCCGGCGAGGTCCGGGACTTCACCTGGCAGTCCGGGCCGGAAGTGGTGCAGATCTCGTAGGTCATGAAGTAGCGGCCGTCGGGAAGTTGATCGACCACCGGCATCCCGGGACGAGCGTTGCGATCCGGCAGGGACACCACCTCTTCCGGCGGTCCCCAGTTGACACCGTCCGAAGAGGACGAACGCATCACCCGCTGGCTGTGCGCGGAGTCCGACTCGTCGGAGAAGTAGCAGTTGAGCTTCCCGGAATCGTCGACGGAGAACGTCGGTTCCCAGACGCCACCCTCGTTGTTCGGCGACGTCGCGCAGGTCGACAGGTGCGACCAAGTGCGACCGTGGTCGTCGCTGCGCCAGACCGGCAGCGACATGGGGCGGTCCTTGTCGTTGGCCGAACCCGACCACAACAGGGTTCCCGCGGGCAGCTCACCGATCTGCTTCGGCAGCTCGAAAAGGCTGGTGCAGCACAAGTTCTCCGACGACATGCCCGGGGCCATGGTGCCGATGCGGGAGAAGGTCTTGCCGTCGTCGGTGCTCTCGAAGACGGGGTCTTCGGTGCGGCCGTTCACGAAACTCGTGTGCGTGGCGAGAATTCTGCCGTTGGCCTCGCCGGAATGCTGCAGGCGAATCGCCCACGGGTATTGCGCCTGCTGATCTCCCAGCGCCGTGCCGGCCGGCTTCGCGCCGCTCGCGTTCGCGGAGGCGCCATCGACGGATTGGAAGCCGGACAATCCGCCGGACCCCATTGCGTACGCACCGAAAAGAGCCGCCACCAATACCATCGCTCCGGCCGCCGCCAGGAGCAGTGTTCGCCTCATCGAGATTCCTTGCAGGTAAGCGCACAGGCGCGTGTGGTCATCCTTCTGCCGAGAAGGACGTCCCGCACCGGCACAGGTTGCGCCATGATCCACAAGATCGAGGGATCCGTGGCCCCCGCCCGGTTCATGGCTTCGACGACCCCGAAGCGCTCGGCTGGCGCGGCTTCGGCCGTGCTGCCAGTCTCAGGCCGGTCCGAGTTGCGCAGCCGGGGGTGCCGGATACGGCTGCGAGCCCTGTGCACGCGGAAGTTCCAACGGCGGAGCCGGCTTCCGACATCAGGCCCGATCGGGAGGTCGCGGTGCTGCTGAGCTTGCAAGAGCGGGAACGGTTGACCATCTACACGGCCGCCAAGCTCGCATTGGAACGCAAAGAACGCGGATTGCTGTTGAACCTGCCCGAAGCCACCGCGGTGCTGACCTGGTTCTTGCTCGAAGGCGCCCGGGACGGGCGGACGAAGGCGGATCTGCAGGAGGCGGGCCGGGACGTGCTGGGCCGCGCCGATGTGCTCGACGGGGTACCGGAAATGCTCACCCAGGTGCAGATCGAGGCGACGTTCCCGGACGGCACCAAGCTGATCTCGGTGCAGGAGCCGATCCGGTGACCGGGAAGCAGCAGCGGCCGGGAACGGGCAAGGAGATCGCGCCCGGTGCGGGAAAGGGCCGCGCGACGGGTCTGGTGCAGCCGGGTGTCGAATCCAGCGAATCCGGCGGAGCACCGGGGCAGATCATCTACGGCGAGCAGCCCGTCGAGATCAACGCGGGACGGCCGGTGCGCACGGTTTCCGTGGTCAACACGGCCGATCGGCCGATCAGCGTGGGTTCGCACTACCACTTCGCGGAGACCAACGCCGCTCTCGAGTTCGACCGGGAGGCGGCTTGGGGTCACCGGATGAACATCCTCGCCGGGGGCATGGTGCGCTTCGATCCGGGCACCACGGTGGAGGTCGAACTGGTGCCGTTGGCCGGTCGGCGGATCGTGCGCGGACTGCGCGGCCTGGCGGGTGGTGCGCTCGATGGCTGAGATCGACCGCCAGCAGTACGTGGCCTCGCTGGGACCGACGACCGGCGACCGGCTCCGGCTGGCCGACACCGACCTGTTCGTCGAAGTGGAGCAGGACCGGTGCGCCGGCGGGGACGAAACGGTCTTCGGCGGCGGCAAGAGCGGCCGCGAGTCCCAAGGCCAGTCGCACGCCACCCGCGCCGAAGGAACCCCGGACCTGGTGATCGGCGGAGTGGTCGTGCTCGACCACTGGGGCGTGGTCAAGACCGACGTCGGCATCCGCGACGGCCGCATCGTCGCGCTCGGCAAGTGCGGCAACCCCGACGTGATGGACGGCGTGCACCCGGACCTGGTCGTGGGCCCGGCCACCGAGATGGTCAACGGCAGCGGGCTGATCATGACCGCGGGCACCGTCGACACGCACGTGCACTTCGTGTCCCCGGAGATGTCGGTGGTCGCGCTCGAAGCGGGCACCACGACGGTCGCCGGTGGCGGAACCGGCCCGACCGACGGTTCGAAGGCCGCGCTGGCCACTCCGGCCGGGTGGTGGATGCGGCGGATGCTCGAAGGCTTCGACCCGTGGCCGCTCAACGTCCTGTTCCTCGGCCGGGGCAGCACCGTGTCCGAGGAGGCGCTCTGGGAGCAGTTGCGTTCCGGGGTCGGCGGGTTCAAGTGCCACGAGGACTGGGGCGCCACGCCCGCGGTGATCAACACCGCGCTCACCGTCGCGGACGCGGCCGGAGTGCAGGTGGCGATCCACAGCGACACCCTCAACGAGGCCGGATTCGTCGAAGACCTGCTGCGCACCGTGGGCGGCCGCAACTTCCACGCCTTCCACACCGAGGGAGCGGGCGGCGGGCACGCCCCGGACATCATCCGCATCGCCGGTGAGCCCCACGTGCTGCCGTCGTCGACGACACCGACCCGGCCGTTCACCGTCAACACCGCGGACGAGCAGCTCGACATCTGCCTGATCGCGCACCACCTGAATCCGCGCGTGCCCGCGGAACTGGCCTTCGCCGAAAGCCGGGTGCGGGCGTCCACGATGGCCGCCGAGGACGTCCTGCAGGACATCGGGGCGATCTCGGCGATGTCCTCCGACGCCCAGGCGATGGGGCGGCTCGGCGAGGTCGTGCGGCGCACCTGGCAGACCGCGCACGCGATGAAGAAGCTGCGCGGCTCGCTGCCCGGGGACGATCGCGCCGACAACCACCGCGCCCGCCGCTACGTCGCCAAGTACACGATCGTTCCCTCGGTGATCCACGGGCTCGAGCGGGAGGTCGGTTCGGTCGAGCCGGGCAAGCTCGCCGACCTCGTGCTCTGGGAACCGGCGCTGTTCGGCGTGCGGCCCACCGCGGTGTTCAAAGGCGGGATGATCGCCTCGGCGATACTCGGCGACCCGAACGCCGCCGTGCCGACACCGCAACCGGTCCTGCCCCGGCTCGGCTACAACGCGCACACCCGCGCGGCAGCGGCGACCAGCGTGGCGTTCGTGGCCCCGGCCGCGATCGAAGACCGGCTCGCGGACCGGCTCGACGTCGAGCGCAAGCTGGTGCCGGTCGAGAACATGCGGGGCAGGACCAAGGCCGCGCTGCCGGAGAACGAGGCGGTCCCGGAGATCCAGGTCGACCCGGACACGTTCGCGGTCCGCATCGACGGTGCCGAAGTGGACCACGAACCGGCGGCCGACCTGCCGCTGACTCAGCGCTACTTCCTGTTCTGACCTGCGGGGAGGTCGCTGGCGATGTGCACCGGAGACCCCGCGCGCGGGCTCGTCCGCACCGCGCCCGCACGGACAGTCCGGTGAAGCGGGTCCATGCCCGCCTGGGCACCGAACTCGTCCGCGGCGGGCGGCCGCACACCCGCATCTGCGGCTTGCGTTCCGACTGGCCGCTGATGCTGCGCCCCACGCTGCCGCTGGACGACGGGCCGATCGCCCGCTGGTCCTCCCGCGACGCCGTTCCGGCGCGGGTGCACCAAGCCGCCGCGGCGGCGGGGCCGATCGGCGGGGATCGGCAACATCTCCGGATCGACGTGGGAGCGGGCAGCGCACTCGTGCTCGGGGAGGTCTCCCCCACGCTGCTGCTACCGGGCCCGCGCGGCGAGCAGTCGCACACCGAGGTCGACATCGCGGTCGGCCCCGGCGCGACGCTGGCCTGGCTGCCGCAGCTGGTCATCGCCGCACGCGGTTGTCTGCACCGCGCGGACGTCCGCATCGCACTCGAGCCCGGATCCCGGTTGCTCCTGCGCGAACAGTCCTTGTTCGGTCGTTGCGGCGAGCGATCCGGCGCGCTGCGCCAGCGGGTTCGGGTGCGGCTCGGCGGCAGACCGCTGTTCGACCAGGAACTCGCGGTCGGTCCCGGCCTCTCCGACGGCTGCGAGCCTGCCATCACCGGCGGGCAGCGCAGCGCCGG
>NZ_JAFRFW010000703.1:0-3770 GCF_017434145.1 Saccharopolyspora sp.
ACGTCGGCGACCACCTCGGCGACATCGTCGGCGCGAAAACCGCCGGAGCCGTCGCGGTCGGCGTCGCCACCGGCCCCTACGACGCGGCGGCCCTGGCCGAAGCGGGCGCGGACGTCGTGCTCGGCGACCTCACCGAATTCCCGCGGGTGCTGGCCGAAGCCGCGTAGGGGTCAACGCCGGGCGCGCAGCACCGCGCCGAGGACGCCGACGATCAACCCGGCCGGAGCCAGCAGCGTCGCCAGGTTCAGCCACAGCGGCAGGTCCGTGCGGCCGGTCGCGTAGAGCCCGAACACCACCAGCACCGCCAGTACGCCCAGCGCGAACAAACCCACCGCGACGGGAAGAACGACCGGCCGGGACGTCGAAGCACTCATGCCGCCAGCGTATGCCGCCGCACCCGGCGACCTGCCGGTGACCGCAAGGTGAAAGACCCGGAGCCGTCTTGTTTCGGACAGGTACCCTTAAACTGGCGCGTCCCGGGCACGCCTTGCTGTTGCACCAGCATCTCCACGGCGAAACCGGGGCGCGTTCGTCGTGCCGGGGCCGGTACCGCCCGCGGTTGGAACCCGGGCGACGTGCAGTGACGAGCAGACAGACCCGCTCGCTTCCGGCCCGCCCGGTTCGCGGAGGAGTGCGGGCCGGGCAGCGACAGGGAACGGTGAGGACAGTGCCGACCGGCAGGGTCAAGTGGTTCGACGCGGACAAGGGCTTCGGCTTCGTGACCCAGGACGGCGGGGAGGACGTCTACGTCCGTTCTTCGGCGCTGCCGGAGGGTGTCGAGACCTTGAAGTCCGGTCAGCGGGTGGACTTCGACATGGCGCAGGGGCGCCGTGGCCCGCAGGCACTGCGGGTGCAGCTGCTGGACCCGCCGCCGTCGGTGGTCGAGGCGCGCCGCCGCCCCGCGGACGAACTGCACGGCATGGTCGACGACATGATCAAGCTGCTGGAGTCGAAGGTACTGCCGGACCTGCGCCGCGGCCGCTACCCGGACCGCAAGGAAGCCAAGCAGATCGGCAAGGTCGTGCGCGCCGTCGCTCGTGAACTGGACCCGGGCGCTTAGTGCTGCAACGGAACGCATAGCGGGTTTCTCGCGCGAGGTCACCGAGCGCTCAACCTTCGACGGCTGAACGTGAGCGCAAGCAGGCCCACCCGGGACGTTCGGCCGGGTGGGCCTGCTGGTTCTCGTGGACTGGCGGTGCCGGCTCCGGAATCGCGGCGTGGGTTCCGCCGTCGTGGGATGCGGCTGCCGTGGTCGGCCGGTGCGGGCTCGGTTGCCGGGACCTGCCGGATCAGGACTCCTGCAGCGCGGAAACCTTCCGGCGGGGCATTCCCAGCCGTCCCTTGGTGACGGCCAGCATGATCAGGCACAGGACGGTCATCGCGATCACCGCGTCGCCCATGCCTTCCGAGCCGAATGCCGCGACCTTGAGTCCGGAGGCGGTGTTGACGCCGGCGTGGGCGATGACCACGGTGAGCAGGCCGCCCCGCGAGAAGTTGTAGATGTTGCCGAAGGCGACGCAGAAGGTGACCACGAGCAGGACGTAGATCGGCATGGACGTGCCGGCCTGCGAGGTTGCCTGGATCTCCCACAGCGGGGCGTGCCACACGGCCCAGATGATGCCGAGCACGACGTTCGAGGCGAACGGCGGGAGCGCGGACTGCAGCCGGGGGAGGGCGAAACCGCGCCAGCCGAGTTCCTCGTTGCCACCACCGGCCAGTGCGATGAACAGGAAGGTCGCGGGCGCGCTCAGCAGCGCGGCGTGCAATGCGGCTTCGTTGATCTGCTCGCCGCGGAGCAGCAGCGGGATCAGCCCGGACGCCGCGATGAACACGCCCGGAGCCAGCGCGAGCAGGTAGGGCAGGAACCAGCGTCGTCGGCGTGGCGAGTACCGCCGGAACAGGGCGCCCACTCCGGCCTTGCCCTGCGTCGCGGCGGTGACGGCCACTGACGCGAGCGCTGGGCCGAAGCTGCCGGTGAGGACGAAGACCATGGGGTTCACGCCGGAGATCAGGGTGCTCGCGTACCAGAGGCTCCAGGAGAAGCCGAACGCGATCAGGAAGAACGCGGCGAGTCCGCGGGGCGGGAGGGTCCTCGTGCGGGCCAGGTCGACGGTGTCCGCGGGGAGCTGTTGCGCGTGCTTGTCGGTGTCGGCGGGGAGCTGTTGCGTGTGCTCGTTGGTGATCATGTGGAGAAACATACACTGTAGGTCGATTCTCCTACAACGTATGTCTCGGTTACCCTTGTTCCATGTCCGAAACACCCTCTGACCAGCAATGGGACAGCGTCTTCCACCGGCCGCAACGGCAGCGCCGCTCGGAATCAACCCTCAGTCGTGACCGAATAGTTACCGCCAGCGTCGCGCTGCTCGACCGGGACGGGGCGAGCGCGTTGACCATGCGGAAGGTCGCGGCGGAATTGGGCGTGCACGCGACGAGCCTGTACTGGTACGTGCAGCGCCGGGAAGATCTCATCGACCTGGCGGTGGACCACGTGCTTTCGGAGGCCGCGGGGAACCTCCCCGGCGACGACGTGCCATGGGACGTCGTCGTCTTCCGGGTCGCCAAGCAGTACTACGCCTCGTTCGCCGACCATCCCTGGGTCGCCGGGTTCGCGGGGACGCGACCGCTGATCGGGCCGAACGCGATGGCGCTGTCCAACCGGATCGTCACCGCGTTGCGCGAGTCCGGGGGCGTCGAGAAGGACCAGATGATCGCCGCCACCGCGATCTCGCAGCAGGTCCTCGGTGCGGCCACGACCGCCGTCGTCCTGCGCGGGTTGAAGCTGGGGAATTCGGCCGAAGCCGCGGACGAACTCGCCGCCGCGGTGGGCACACCGGAGACGCTCGGCATCTGGATCCCGCCGTTCGACGACGTGCTGGAGCTGCTGGTCGACGCCATCCGGGCCAGGCTCGGTGCCGCGAGTCCGGAGAAGAACGCTTGACGCGCGCCGCTGACCATCGATCAACCTCAGCGCCCGAGCACGTCACCCGCCGAGCGCGTGTGGTCGTGCTGCACGGCGCCGACACCAAGCAGCCCCACGGCCACTACCGAAGACGCGGCCGGAAGGGTCCTGACGTTTTCAAGAAGTGATGTGCGCAGGTGGTGGGCCGGAACTTCAGGCGCTCGGCCCCCACCCGGCGCGACGGCCCTTCCCGATGCAGCGAGCCGCCGGGCGTAGTCCGGTCGAGTCGATGCCGGGAAACGGGCGGATTCCGCCCTGATATCGGCAAGTGCTCAAGCCGTGGGCGGCGCCGGCGCACCGCGCGTGTCGAGGACCCACGTGCCGGAGATGCCGAAGTCCACGCCGCCCTCGGCCGCGGCGCTGAGCACCGCCGAGTACTGCTGCACTTCCACGTGCTCCAGCCGCGCCGCGTCCGGCGGCAGCCGCAACGTGTAGGAGTGCCGCTCGTCCGGCCCGAACACCGGTGCGCGCCCGCCGACCTCTTGGCCCTTGTCGTCGCGGTAGATGTAGACGACCTGCCACGGCGTCGCGGACACGTCGCCCGGCACCGAGATCTGCAACGGGGCGCCCTCCGGCACGCGCAGTTCACCGACCGGGTCCGGCGCGGGCGGGGAGCAGCCTTCGCCGGTCGGTTCGCAGTAGCGGGCGGGCGCGACCTCGACGGACTCGCCGTGCGAGTAGAAGGTGACCTGCGGGTCGGCGGGCGCCGAGCAGCCCGCGAGCGCGGCGGCAACCACCGGGCTCGCGGTGAGCAGCGCCTTCAGTCCTCGTTGCACGCCGCGAGCTTACGACCCGGCCACGTGGCCGG
>NZ_JAFRFW010000704.1:0-6049 GCF_017434145.1 Saccharopolyspora sp.
CCGGACGAGTCCTACCGGGCCGGACTGTGCCACCGGCCGAGCCGAGCCCGGCGGTGCCGACCGGCCGAGCCGAGCCCGGCGGTGCCGACCAGCCGGACCGAGCCCGGCGGTGCCGATCTGCCGAGCCGAGCCCGGCCGGGGCGAACGGACGACTCCGGCGCGCGAACGCGCCGACCACTCCATTACTACACGCCGACCGCCGTGGCGACCGCCCGGCCGGTGAGCACTTCGGCGAGATGTTCCCGGTAGTCCACATCGGCGCTGGCATCGGCGGTGGCACTGGTGCCCTCCGCCGCGTGCCGGGCCGCCGCGGTGATCGCCTCCGCGGTGGCCGGGGCGCCGAGCAGCGCCCCTTCCACCCCACGCGCCCGGATCGGCGTGGCGCCCATGTTCGTCAGCCCCACGCGGGCCTCGGCGATCGCGCCGTCCCGCACGAGCACGGCGGCGGCCACCCCGACCATGGACCACGCCTGCGCGACGCGGTTGAACTTCTCGTAGTGCGCCGACCAGCCGGTCCACTTCGGCATCCGGATCTCGACCAGCACCTCGTCGGCCTCCAGCGCGGTGGTGAAGAAGTCCGCGAAGAACTCCGCCGCGGGCACCGTCCGCTGCCCGCCCGGACCGGCGATGACCATCTCGGCGTCCAGCACGAGTGCCGGAGCGGGCAGATCCCCGGCCGGGTCGGCGTGCGCCAGCGATCCGCCGAACGTGCCGCGGTGGCGCACCTGCGGGTCCGCCACGGTGCGGGTGGCCAGCGCGATCAGCTCGGCGTGCTCGCGGACGAGCGGGTCGCGGGCGATCTCGTGGTGCGTGGTCATCGCGCCGATCACCAGCCGGTCGCCGTCCTCGCGGACGCCGCGCAGCTGCGGGATGCGGCCGAGGTCGACGACCACCCGCGGGTCGGCCAGCCGCATCCGCAGCACCGGCAGCAGGCTCTGCCCGCCGCCGAGCACCTTGGCCTCGTCGCCCGCCTGCTGCAGCGCGGTCACCGCCTCATCCACTGTGGACGGTGCGATGTAGTCGAAGGATGCGGGGATCACCGGTTACCTCCTCGCGAGCCGGAACCTTCCATCGAACCCATGCCGCCACCGGATTCCGGCGCGGTCTGCCCGGAAGCTCGCGCCCCGGTGATCGCCCGCCACACGCGCTGCGGCGAGCACGGCATCTCCACGTCGTCGACGCCGAAGTGCCGGATCGCGTCCACGACCGCGTTGACCACCGCCGGGGTGGAGGCGATCGTGCCTGCTTCCCCGACGCCCTTCACGCCCAGCGCGTTCGACGTCGCGCGGGTCTCGGTGCGGTCGGTGACGTACTCCGGCAGGTCCGCAGCCGACGGCACCAGGTAGTCCGCCAGCGTGGCCGTGGTCAGCGTGCCGGACTCGTCGTGCACGGCCTCCTCGAACAGCGCCTGCGCGATGCCCTGCGCGAGCCCGCCGTGCACCTGGCCTTCCACGATCAGCGGGTTGACCACGGTGCCCACGTCGTCCACGCAGACGTAGTCGCGGATGCGCACCCGCCCGGTCGCGGTGTCCACTTCGGTCGCGCACAGGTGCGTGCCGTGCGGGAAGGAGAAGTTCTCCGGGTCGAACGTGGCGTCCGCGTCCAGGCTCGGCTCCACCCCTTCCGGCAGGTCGTGCGCGGCGAACGCGGCCAGCGCCACCTCGCCGAGCGCGGTGGCCCGGTCGGTGCCGCGCACGCCGAAGCTGCCCGCGGTGAACTCCACGTCGTCCTCGGCGCACTCCATCATGTGCGCGGCGATCGTGCGGGCCTTGTCGATCACCTTGTCCGCGGCGCTGACCACCGCCATGCCGCCGACCGCCAGCGAGCGCGAACCGTAGGTGTCCAGGCCCTTCGGCGAGGACTGGGTGTCGCCGTGCAGGATCTCGACGTCCTCGAACGGCACGCCCAGCCGGTCGGCGACGATCTGGCTCCACGCCGTCTCGTGGCCCTGCCCGTGCGGCGAGACGCCGGTGACGACCTCGACCTTGCCGGTCGGCAGCACCCGGATCGCGGCGTGTTCCCAGCCGCCCGCGCCGTAGGACAGCGAACCCAGCACCCGCGACGGCGCCAGCCCGCACATCTCGGTGAACGTGGAGATCCCGATGCCCAGCTGCACGGTGTCCCCGCGTCGCCTGCGCTCGGCCTGCTCCTGCCGCAGCGAGTCGTAGCCCAGCAGTTCCATCGCCCGGTCGGTCGCGGCCTCGTAGTCGCCCGAGTCGTAGGTCAGCCCGGCGACGGTGTCGTACGGGAACTCGTCGCGGCCGATCCAGTTCTTGCGCCGGACCTCCATCGGATCCATGCCCAGCTCGGCGGCGAGCTCGTCCATCATCCGCTCGATGCCGAAGGTGGCCTCCGGCCGCCCGGCACCTCGGTAGGCGTCCGTCGGGGTCTTGTTCGTGAACACGTTCGTGCAGCTGAAGTGGTACGCCGGGAACTTGTAGATCGCGTTGAACATGAACGCGCCCAGGATCGGCACGCCCGGCGTGACCAGCCGCAGGTAGGCGCCCATGTCCGCGAGCAGCTCGACCTTAAGCCCGGTGACCGTGCCGTCCCGGCGGGCCGAGATCGACAACCGCTGCACCTGGTCGCGGCCGTGGTGCGCGGAGACCATCGTCTCGGAGCGCGACTCGGTCCACTTCACCGGCTTGCCCAGCCTGCGGGCCAGCAGGAACGCGATGAACTCCTCCGGGGTGACCTGCAGCTTGCCGCCGAAGCCGCCGCCGACGTCCGGCGCGATCACCCGCACCTTGTGCTCCGGCACGCCCAGGTTCATCGCGATCATCAGCCGCAGGATGTGCGGCACCTGGGTGGCCGACCACATGGTGAACTGCTCGCCGGTCGGGTCCACCACGACCGAGCGGGGCTCCATGAACGCCGGGATGAGCCGCTGCTGCCGGAACGTGCGGTCCACCCGCACCTCGGCGTCGTCGAGCGCCTGCTGCACGTCGCCGCCGGTACCCGCAGCGGCGGAGTCGAACGTCCAGGTCGCGCTGCGGTTGGTGCCCAAGTCCTCGTGCACCAGCGGGGATTCGTCGGTGGCCGCCGCGGTGATGTCCAGGACCACCGGCAGGTCCTCGTAGTCCACCTCGATCGCGTCCAGCGCGTCGTGCGCCTCGGCCGCGCTGCGGGCGGCGACCACGGCGACCGCCTCACCGGCGAAGTTGACGGTGTCCACCGCCAGCGACGGCGCGTCCGGCGACTTCATGTCCTCGGTGATCGGCCACGCGCACGGCAGGCTGCCCTGCTCGTCGGCGACGTCCTGCCCGGTGAGCACCGCTCGCACACCCGGCATCTTGCGTGCGCTTTCGGTGTCGATGGCGGTGATGCGCGCGTGCGCGACCGGGCTGCGCAAGATCGCCAGGTGCAGCATCCCGGGCAGCGCCATGTTGTCGGTCCAGCGAGTGCGCCCGGTGATCAGCCGGGCGTCCTCCTTGCGCTTGCGGGCGCGGCCGAGTTCGGGTTCCGCGGTGGAAGTCATGGCTGCCGCACCTCCGCCTGCTGCTCGCCGGTGCGCTGCTGCGGGGTGTCCGCGGTCTGCTCGATCGGCGGTCCGGCGCCCGGCCGCATCTTCCCGGCCGCGTCCTGCACCGCGCGGACGATGTTCTGGTAGCCGGTGCAGCGGCAGAGGTTGCCCTCCAGCCCTTCGCGGATCTGCTCGTCGCTGGGCGCGGAGTTCTCCGCGAGCAGGTCCAGCGACTGCATGATCATGCCGGGCGTGCAGAACCCGCACTGCAGCGCGTGGTTGTCGTGGAACGCCTGCTGCACCGGGTGCAGCTCGCCGTCCCGTTCGAGTCCTTCGATGGTGGTGACGTCGTGCCCGTCGGCCTGCACCGCGAGCACCGAACAGGATTTGACGCTCTGGCCGTCCAGGTGAACGGTGCAGGCGCCGCAGTTGCTGGTGTCGCAGCCGACGACGGTGCCGACCTTGCCCAGCCGGTCGCGCAGGTGCTGCACGAGCAGGGTGCGGGGTTCGACTTCGTCGGTGTACTCGGTGCCGTCGACGTTGACGGTGATGCGCGGCATCGGGCCTCCATTGGACGGGCCGCGGTTAGCGCGGGTGTTCGGGAACGTTGACCCCTATGGGTGACAGAGGTCACTCGGCTCCTGAGCCTGCTACGCGTTCGCGCCAAGAGCAACCCCACCTCGCGCGGGGTGCGGCGGCCGCGGAGTGCCGAGCACGCGGGCGCATGACTGGTGAACCGATCAGCTCCCGGACGGCCCGCGGATGGCCCGTTCGGAGCAGTGCGCCGCGCCGAATTCCCAGCTCGGCACGATTCCGCCGGGGCGGCCGGTGCTTCAGCGGTGGATGGGGCCCGCGGTTTCGGTGAGGCGGGTTCCCGCGCCGCCCCAGCGCAGCGAGATCAGTTCCGCCGCGATGGACACCGCGGTCTCCTCCGGTGTGCGCGCACCCAGATCCAACCCGATCGGCGAGGACAGCTTGGCCAGCTCCGCCTCCGCGAGGCCCTGTTCGCGCAGCCGCTGCATCCGGTCGTCGTGCGTGCGCCGCGAACCCATCGCGCCCACGTAGCCGAGGTCGTGCCGCAGCGCGAGCTCCAGCACGGGCACGTCGAACTTCGGATCGTGCGTGAGCACCATGACCGCGGTCCGCTCGTCCAGCCTCCCCGCCTCGGCCTCCGCGGCCAGGTAGCGGTGCGGCCAATCCACCACCACGTCGTCCACGCCGGGGAACCGGCTGTGCGTGGCGAACACCGGCCGCGCGTCGCACACCGTCACGCGGTAGCCGAGGAACGAGCCGATCCGCGCCATCGCCGCGGCGAAGTCGATCGCGCCGAACACCAGCATCCGCGGCGGCGGCTCGAAGGAGTTCACGAACACCCGCATCCCCTCGCCGCGCCGCTGACCCTCCGGTCCGTACTCCAGGACGCCGCTGCGGCCGCTGGCGAGCATCCCCCGCGCGTCGTCGGCCACCGCGTCGTCCATCCGCCGCTCGCCCAGGCTGCCGCCGGTGCGGTCGCGCCACACCAGCAGGCGCGCTCCGACCCGGGCGGGATCCGGGTGCTCGACCACGGTCGTCACCGCGACCGGTTCCTCCGCGCGCACCGAATCGGCGACCGCGTCGAACTCGGGGAACGATTCCCGGTCGATCCGCTCGACGAACACGTCGAGGATGCCGCCGCAGGTCAGCCCGACCGCGAACGCGTCGTCGTCGCTGACGCCGTAGCGCTGCAGGCCCGCGGGGTCGCCGTCGAGCACCGCGGTCGCCCGCTCGTAGACCGCGCCTTCCACGCAACCGCCGGAGACGCTGCCGACCGCCTCCCCCTCGGGAGTCACCAGCATCGCCGCACCAGGCGGGCGCGGCGCCGAGCGGAACGTGGCCACCACCGTGCCGAGCCCCACCGGTTCGCCGGAATCCCAGCGCTTGGCCACCTCATCGAGCACGTCACGCACGGCCCACCTCCGCTGTCGGCCGACCGGGAACTTCCGGCGGCATTTGCTTGTCAGCGTTCGCGGTCGCACCGGAATTCCCGAACCGCCGCACCCGCGACCACACCCGCTGCAACGAGTCGAGGCTGTGCCCGGCCACCAAGGCGTCCACGTGCGGCGCGGCGGCCACGATCCCGGACTGCACCGGCTCGTACCCCGCATGACCGGCGTGCGGGTTGGCCCAGATGACCGCCCGCGCCAGCCGCCGCAACCGGTGCGTCTGCTCGGCCAGCAGCTGCACGTCACCGCGTTCCCAGCCGTCGGAGAACAGCACGACGACCGAACCGCGGGCAACGCCCCGCTGGCCCCACCGGTCCAGGAACCCGCGCAGCGTCTCGCCGAGCCTGGTTCCGCCGGAGAAGTCCGGCACCGCCTTCGACGCCGCGTGCAGCGCGTGCTCCGGGTCGCGCTGGCGCAGCTGCCTGCTCACCCGGGTCATCCTGGTGCCCAGCGTGAAGACTTCGGTGCTCGCCGGGGTGCGGCGAACCACCACGTGCGCGAACCGCAGCAGCGCGTCGGCGTACGGGGCCATCGAGCCGGAAACGTCGATCAGCAGCACCACCCGGCGCGGCCTGCGCGCCTTGCGATGCCGCGCCAGGCGCAG
>NZ_JAFRFW010000705.1:0-6507 GCF_017434145.1 Saccharopolyspora sp.
GAGCCGCGAATACGGCTTCGCAGCACCGGAAACCGTCGTCAGCCGACCCTCCGATCACCAGGTCGTAGGCAGCGACCGCTTCGGCGGTGGATACCGCTTCGGCACCGCCAAGAACACCGTGATCAACGGCAGCACCGGCTGCCACCTCCCCCAAGCCGAAAAGGACAAGCAAGCGCCGCCGCCAGCGCGGTGAATCAAGTCGGGTCGATCGGGCCCGTTCCCAGCGGAGCGTCCTCGGCTCGGGCCAGCAGCCCGGAGATCGTCACCGCCAAGGATCGGCGCAGCATGTCGGTGAAGTTCATCCGCAGCTCGGCCAGCGCCGGGTCGGCTGCGTAGGCGGCCAGCATCGCCTCGGACGGCCGGCAAAGCGGCCATGCCGATGCGGCCAGCAGCGCGATCATCGCGACGAGGCGGGTCGCGTCGTGCGCGCCGAGCTCCGGGAGGTATCCGCGGATCAGCCGGGCCTGCTCCTCGAGGGCGCGCTTGGTCTCGCGCTTGTGCCGAAGGGCGACATCGGTGGAGACGTTGTGCTCCAAGACCGCGGCGTGCGCGCTGTTTAGGTCGCACAGCACCGGCCGCCGGGCCAGCGACTCGGTCAGGACCGCGGCCAACCGGTCCTCGCGTTGCCGCTGCGCACCTTCGGCGGGTTCGAGCGACCGCTCCAACTCGGCGATCCAGTCCTGCATTTCGGCGTCCAGCAGTTCGAGCAGGACGTCCTCGCGCGACTCGAAGTAGCGCAGCACGTTGGACTTGGCCAGCCCGACGCGCCGGCTCAACTCGTTGAGGCTGATCTTCGCGACCGGCATCTCGGTGAGCATCGCGGCGGCGGTGGCCAGGATCTGGCGCCGCCGTTCGTTCCGCTGCTGCTCGCTGCGGGCGCGCTGGAAGCACATGCGAGGAACCCTAACGAACCGCCGGTCCGTTGTTAACAGACTGGCGGTCTGTTAGGTTCGCCGCTGTAACAGCCCAGCGGTCTCTTAGGGGTTCGACATGTACCAGGTGCACGACCAGAGCGGGAAACTCGCCGTTGTGACCGGCGCGAACAGCGGGACCGGCAAGGAAACCGCCCGGCGGCTGGCAGGTGCGGGCGCGCACGTGGTGCTCGCGGTGCGCACGCCGGACAAGGGCGAGCAGGCGCGCGCCGACATCCTTGCCGAGCATCCGCGCGCCGAGGTGGAGGTCCGCCGCGTCGACCTGGCCGAGCTCGCCTCGGTGCAGGAGTTCGCCGATGGCCTGCTCAGCGACGGGAGGCCGCTGGACCTGCTGGTGAACAACGCCGGCGTGATGATGCCGCCGCACCGGATCGAAACGGCCGACGGCTTCGAGCTGCAGATGGGCAGCAACTACCTCGGGCCGTTCGCGCTGACCGTGCGGCTGCTGCCGCTGCTGGACGCGACAGCGCCGCGGGTGGCCACGATGAGCAGTGCCGTGGCCAACAGCGGCCGGATCAACTTCGACGACCTGCAATTCGAACGCGGCTACGGTCCGATCGCGGCCTACGCGCAGTCCAAGCTCGCCGACCTGCTGCTGACCAAGGAGCTCGCGCGGATCTCGGCCGCGCGCGGCTGGCCGCTGCTGTCCACCGGTGCGCATCCCGGCTACACCCGGACGAACCTGCAGACCTCGGGGCCGAGCCTCGGTGGCGAGCCGAGCGCGCTGATGCGGACCGTAACGAAGCTGACGCCGTCGCAAGGCGTGGTGCAAGGCTCCGAACCGCTGCTGCACGCGGCGACCGGCCCGGACGTGGTGGCCGGCGGTTACTACGGCCCGCGGTGGTCGTTGGTCGGCCCGAGCCGGGCCGCTCGCCCGCCGCGCAAGGCGCTGGACAAGGCGGTCGCCGAACGGCTGTGGGCCGAATCCGAACGCCTCACCGGAGTCGCCCTGCCCGCCCGCACCTGATGACCCGGGGCACGACGACCACACCCACCTCGCGGGCGGAGGGGACACCTGTTCCGCGCCCGACTGCGGAAGGAGGCCGAGTGCCGAGCACGCTCAGCGCTTTCACTCCGCGGCTTCGAAGAGCGGTTTTCCCGTCTCCAGCAGGGATTTGAGGCTGGCGAGGATTTCCGGCCAGCCGTGGCCGACCATCTCGCGGACGGTGCTGCCGGGCTCGAAGCCGTCGTGCACCACGGTCAGCTTGACCATGTCGCCGAGCGGTTCGATCTCGAAGGTCACCTTGGAGCGCCGCTCCTCGCGCAGTTTCGCCGCGACCTCCTCGCCGACGCCCACGGCCTGCGCCCATTCCGGTGTGAAGGTGTGCCAGGTGTAGGAGAGCTTGCGGCCCGGTTCGGCTTCGAGGACGACCTGCTGCGGGTCGGTGGTCCGCTGCCCGTTCTCCGTCCAGGTCATCGCCGAGCCGGGAGTCCAGTCGGTGTCGAAGGTCAAGCCCCAGTAGCGGATGGTGAAGGCCGGATCGGTCAGCGCCTGCCAGAGCTGCTCCGGCGTGGTGCGGATGTAAGTGGTGTAGACGAAAGCGTCGCTGCTGCTCATCGGCGGCTGCTCCAATGCGGTCTTCAAGTCGGCGAGGGCGTGCGCGCGCTCGCGGTCGTACTGGTTGATCCAGCGCTCGGCGATGGCGTTGATCGGCTCGGCGTTGAGGTAGTGCAGCTTCTCCCTGCCACGCCGCAGCGTGGTGACGAGGTTGGCCGCCTCCAGCACCGCCAGGTGCTTGCTCACCGCCTGCCGGGTCATCTCCAGGCCCGCGCACAGTTCGCGCAGGCGTTGCCCGTTGCGGGCGTTCAAACCGTCGAGCAACCTGCGCCGGTTCGGGTCGGCGAGCGCCCGGAAGACCTCGTCCATGTGCACCACGGCCAAACATGCAACCAAATGGCTGCGTCAGTCAGACAAGCAGCCATCCGGTTGCGTGTCAACACCGCCGAGGAGGCGGGTGGCGATGTGTCGACCGGCCGCCGCCGGCGTGGGTAAGTTCTCACCCCGGCCCAGCGGGCGGCAGCACCGAGCAGGCAGGAGAGCGGAATGAGCAGCGACGAACCGCAGATCGTCCGAGCCGCGGTGGTGCAGGCCGCGCCCGTCGCGTTCGACCGGGACGCCACCCTGGACAAGGCGGCCGAACTCGTCCGGCAAGCCGCCGCCGGAGGCGCCGAGCTCGTGGTGCTGCCCGAAGCGTTCGTGTCCGCATACCCGCGCGGCATCACGTTCGGCGCAACCGTCGGAAGCCGCTCCCCCGAAGGCCGCCGCTGGTACCGGCGCTACTGGGAGTCCAGTGTGGACGTTCCGGGGCCGGCGACCGAGCGGCTCGGCGGAATCGCCCGCAAGCACGGGATCCACCTGGTGATCGGAGTGATCGAGCGCGGCCGGGGCACGCTGTACTGCACCGCGCTGATGTTCTCCGCGGACGGCGAGCTGCTGGGCAAGCACCGCAAACTCATGCCGACCGGCGCGGAACGGCTGGTCTGGGGATTCGGCGACGGTTCGACGATGCCCGTGGTCGACACCTCGCTGGGACGGCTCGGCGCGGTGATCTGCTGGGAGAACTACATGCCGCTGATGCGGATGCACATGTACTCGCAGGGCGTCCAGCTCTACTGCGCGCCCACGGCGGATCCGCGCGAAAGCTGGGTCGCGAGCATGCGGCACGTGGCCGCCGAAGGACGCTGCTTCGTGCTCTCGGCCAACCAGTTCACCCGCCGCAGCGACTATCCGGACGACTACCCGCTCGACGTGCCCGCGGACGAAGTGCTCTCGCCCGGGAACTCGCTGATCGCCTCGCCGCTGGGAGAGCTCATCGCAGGGCCGTCGACCGGCGCGGAAACCGTGCTGCACGCCGAACTCGACCTCGGCGCCATCTCGGAAGGCAAGTTCGACTTCGACGTGGCCGGGCACTACGCCCGGCCCGACGTCTTCCGCCTCACCGTCGACACCCGACCGCAGGAACCGGTGGAGCAGAACGATTTGCATAGCGGTGCGGGTAGCGGAACCTCAGCGGCTCCCTCGCTGCGGGATCGATTTCTGACGTAGCTCCCTACGCGGCGAAATCGCTGTCCTCGCGAGGAAGCCGCTGAGAACCCGCCGCGGTGCCGGTTGCTTGCATGGTCACTGCTCAGCGGCTCCGCCGCTGACAAGACAACGACCAAAAAACACAGACCCGGTACCTCAGCGCAGCGGGTTGAAGGGCTTTAGCGGCTCCGGCTGCTTGCCGGTGACGATCTGGTCGGCGAGCAGTCGTCCGGTTTGCGGGCCGAGGGTCAGGCCCCACATGCCGTGGCCGCCCGCGACGAACACTCCCGGCGCAGCGGTCGCGCCGATCAGCGGCAGCCCGTCCGGGGTGACCGGCCGACCGCCGACCCAGTCGTCGCGGCGCTGATCCCAGTGCACCCCGGTCAGCAGCGGCTTCGACGAACGCACGATCGCCTCGATGCGCTCCGGGTACACGCGCGCGTCGGGTGAGCGGAACTCCATCGTGCCCGCCACGCGCAGCCCGCCCTGGTACGGCGTGCAGGCCACGCGCACCGAGGGCAGGTAGATCGGGCCCGGAACGGGCTCGTCGGTGGGCACGGTGAACGAGTAACCGCGGCCTGCGCGGACGGGGGTGCGCACGCCGAGCGGTTTGGCCAGCGAACTCAGCCAGGCGCCGGTGGCGAGCACGACCGAGTCGGCCCGCAGGCGCTCGTCGCCGGAGATCAGTGCGACGCCGCCCTGTTCGCGGCGCACCTCGTCGACGTTGAAACCGGTGCGGATCTCGCCGCCGCGGGCCTCGACCGAACGGGCCAGCGCGCGCACGAACTCGCCCGGGTCGACGTAGCGCTGCCCCTCGATCCGCATCACCGCGCCGACCTGCGAGGACAGCTGCGGCACCGAAACGTCCTCAGTGGACGGTTCGGCGATCTGCACGTCCTGACCCGAGGCGCGAACCAACTCGAACTCGTGGCGCAGGTCGGCCACCTGCTCGGGCTTCTCGAACGCCGCGGTGATCGGCGCCGGGCGGGTCGGGGCGTCCACGCCGCCGTCGGTGAGGGCGTCGAACGCCTCCAGGCACTCGTTGTTCATCGGCACGAACGGGCGCATCGCGCGCTGCCAAGCGGGCATCGTGCAGTGCTTGGCGAACCGCGCGAGGAACGCCCACAAGCTCGGATCGACCCGCGCGGGCACGTACAGCGGGGCGTTGCGGTCCAGCAGCGAACGCAGCCCGTAGCGCAGCACGCTCGGCTCCGGCAGCGGGATGGAGAACGCCGGGGCGAGGTAGCCCGCGTTGCCCCAGGACGAACCGGCCGCCACGCCGTCGCGGTCGACGACGGTCACCTCCACGCCGTGCTCCTGCAAGAACCACGCCGTCGAGAGTCCGACGGCGCCGGCTCCGGCGACCACCACCCGGCGCGGTGCCTGATCGGTCCCGTTCATGCCTGCTCCCTTCGCTCGGTCCAGCTCCGAGCATGACCGGGAACACAGCGCTGATCGTTGTCATCTGCGCACAATCCGAGCGCGCCGCGTTGGTATCCGGGCACTACTCCGCGGCCGCTAGGCGACGCGCAGCGCGATCACCAGGGCGAGGCGTTCGTCCGGATCGTCCAGGTCGAGCGTGGTCACCTCGGTCATCTTGCGCAGCCGGTAGCGCACGGTGTTCGGGTGCACGCCCAGCCGCGCCGCGGCCGCGACCTGGTCGCCCTGGGCGTGCAGGACCGCACGCAGCGTCTCGGTGTAGCGGGTGCCGTTCGCCGCGTCGTGGCGACGCAGGTCGGCGACCGGACCGCGCGGGGGGATGCGGCCGCCGGAAGCGGCGTTGCGCAGCCGCCGCAACAGGATCTCGTGCCACGCGCGCTCGTAGGAAACGATCGGGTCGGAGCTTTCCACCGCCAAGCTCTCGTCGGCTTCCTGCCTGCTCACCGGCAGCTCCAGCGGGCTCGCCGCGCCACCGATCCCGGCCCGCGCGGAGGCGGGCACCCCGCGCATCAACTTGCGCACCCACTCCGCGGCGGGCACCTCGCCGGGCAGCACCGTGTAGACCGTGTTCGAGAACAGCGCGCTGCGTCCCGGCCTGCCCCAGCCGAAACCGGCGGTGGCCCGCTCGAAGGCGACCAGCACCGCGGTGTCTTCCGCCTGCAACGCCACGACCTGGAAGTCCTCGCCGCGCAAGCCGAGCCTGCTCAGCACCGCGGCAGCGTCGTCCTTGCCCTCCAACAGCTCGATGACCAGGTCCGATTCGATCCGCCGCTCGAGGTCGGCCGCGGCCCGCGCGCGCAGCATCTGCAGCGATGCGGTGCTGGCCCCGGTGCGCAGCGCGGACTCCCGCTCGCCGGTCAACGGCTCCGGGACCTCGACCCAGATCGAACCGAGCAGTTCCCGCCCGGCGCGAACCGCGATGACGACCCGGCCGTGGAAGTCGTGCGCCGGGATCGGCTCCACGAACAGCGGCGCGTCGGAGGCGGCGAGGTGCGCGTGCACACCGCGGGCGGTGAGTTCGGCGCGGATCTCGTCCGGCACCCGCCTGCCCAGGATCGTCGCCATCCGCGCCTGGTCGGCGGTCTCCTGCCTGCTCGAATACGCCAGCAC
>NZ_JAFRFW010000706.1:0-4585 GCF_017434145.1 Saccharopolyspora sp.
CAGGGCGGTTCTGCTCGCCGCCGCGGCCTTGACCGCCGTCCTTGCCCTTGGCGCGCCCGCCGTCCTTGGCCTTGGCGCGGTCGCCGCCCTTCGCCTTGTCAGCACCGCGGTCGCCACCGCGTCCGCCGCCGGTGACGTCGTCGTCGAGCCGCAGCGTCAGCGAGATCCGCTTCCGCTGCACGTCCACGTCCAGCACCTTCACCGTCACCACGTCACCGGACTTGACCACGTCGTGCGGGTCGTTGACGAAGTTCTTCGACATCGCCGAAACGTGCACCAGGCCGTCCTGGTGCACGCCCACGTCGACGAACGCGCCGAACGCGGCCACGTTGGTGACCACGCCTTCCAGCCGCATGCCCGGTTCGATGTCGGTGACCTTCTCCACGCCTTCGGCGAACGTGGCGGTCTGGAACGTCGGCCGCGGGTCGCGCCCGGGCTTCTCCAGTTCGGCGAGGATGTCGGTGACGGTCGGCAACCCGACGGAGTCGTCGACGAACTCGGCCGGTGCGAGGCCCCGCAGCACCTTCGTGTTGCCGATCAGCGATCCCAGGTCGTCACCGGTCGATTCGAGGATCCGCCGCACCACCGGGTAGGACTCCGGGTGCACGCTGGAGGAGTCCAGCGGATCGTCCCCGCCGGGGATGCGCAGGAAGCCCGCGCACTGCTCGAACGCCTTCGGCCCGAGCCGCGCCACGTCCTTGAGCCCCTGCCGGGAGTGGAACGGCCCGATGTCGTCGCGGTGCGCGATGATGTTCTCCGCCAGCCCCGCGCCGATGCCGGAAACCCTGGTCAGCAGCGGTGCGGATGCGGTGTTGACGTCCACGCCGACCGCGTTCACGCAGTCCTCCACCACCGCGTCCAGCGAGCGCGACAGCTTCGACTCGGTCACGTCGTGCTGGTACTGGCCCACCCCGATCGACTTCGGGTCGATCTTGACCAGTTCCGCCAGCGGGTCCTGCAGCCGCCGCGCGATGGACACCGCCCCGCGCAGCGACACATCCAGCTCGGGCAGCTCGCGGGAGGCGTAGCTGGAGGCGGAATACACCGAGGCGCCCGCCTCGGACACCGAGATCTTGGTCAGCTTCAGCTCGGTGTGCCGCTTGATCAGCTCCCCGGCGAGCTTGTCGGTCTCCCGGGACGCGGTGCCGTTGCCGATCGCGACCAGCTCGACGTCGTGTTCCCGCGCCAGCCGCGCCAGCGTGTCGATCGCCTGGTCCCAGCGCTGCTGCGGCTTGTGCGGGTAGATCGTGTCGGTGGCGACCAGCTTGCCGGTGCCGTCGACGACGGCGACCTTCACGCCGGTGCGGTAGCCGGGGTCCAGGCCCATCGTGGCGCGGGTGCCCGCGGGCGCGGCCAGCAGCAGGTCCCGCAGGTTCGCGGCGAACACCCGAACCGCTTCTTCCTCGGCGTTCTGCCGCAGCCGCAGCCGCAGGTCGATGCCCAGGTGGGTCAGCACGCGGGTGCGCCAAGCCCAGCGCACCACGTCGTTCAGCCAGCGGTCCGCGGGCCGCCCCGCGTCGGTGATGCCGAAGCGGGCGGCGATAGCGCGTTCGTACTCGCTGGGACCGTCCGGCTCGGAGCCGTCGTCCGGCTCCAGCGACAGGTCCAGCACCTCTTCCTTCTCCCCGCGCAGCAGCGCCAGGATCCGGTGCGACGGCAGCGCGGTGAACGGTTCGCCGAACTCGAAGTAGTCGGCGAACTTCGCGCCCTCCTCCTGCTTGCCCTCCCGCACCCGGGAGCTCACCCGGCCCTGCTGCCACATCTTCTCGCGCAGCTCGCCGACCAGGTCGGCGTCCTCGGAGAAGCGTTCGACCAGGATCGCGCGGGCGCCTTCGAGAGCGGCGTCGGCGTCGGCGACCCCGTTGTCCGCGTCGACGTACTCGGCGGCGCGGGTCTGCGGGTCCTGCTGCGGGTCCGACAGCAGCAGGTCGGCCAGCGGCTCCAGACCGGCCTCGCGGGCGATCTGGCCCTTGGTGCGCCGCTTCGGCTTGTAGGGCAGGTAGATGTCCTCCAGCCGGGCCTTCGAGTCGGCGGCCAGCACCCGCGCGCGCAGCTCGTCGTCCAGCTTGCCCTGCGAGTCGATCGACTCCAGCACGGTGTTCCGGCGCTCTTCGAGCTCCCGCAGGTACCGCAGCCGTTCTTCGAGCGTGCGCAGCTGCACGTCGTCGAGCGCCCCGGTGATCTCCTTGCGGTAGCGGGCGACGAACGGCACCGTGGCGCCGCCGTCGAGCAGGTTCACGGCAGCGTCCACCTGCCGCTCCTGCACGCCGAGCTCCTCGGCGATCCGTTGATGCACAGCCGTCGTCACGATTTCCAACCGACCCTTCCTGATCGTCGCGGGGTCGTCGGCGGCATTCTGCCCGACCGCGCGAATCCGCCTGCCCGGGACACACGTCGGCGTGTCGGTCGCAGTGCCGTCCTCGCGCGCGAGTGCGGCTGTGACCTGCGGAATATCCTCATCGAGGGAGGTGGGCATGGAGTCGGCAACCACCGCGGGCGGCTCGATCAGCGGACTCCCGCCCGAGCCCGGGAGCTTCGTCGGCAGGCTCCGCGAACTCGCCGAAGCCCGCAGGCAGATGTACTTCGGGCGGCTGGTGACGCTGACCGGCCCCGGCGGCGTCGGCAAGAGCCGGCTGGCGCTGCGGCTGGCCCGCAAGGTCCGCCGCGCGTTCCCGGACGGTGTGCGGCGGGTCGACCTGGCCGCGTTGCAGGACCCCGAGCTGGTGCCGCAGACGGTCGCGGCCGTGTTCGGACTGCGCCCGAAAGCGGGCGATCCCACCGCCGACCTGCTCGAAGGGCTCAAGGACACCCGGCTGCTGCTGATCCTGGACGATTGCGACCACGTCTTGCAGGCCACCGCCCGATTCGTGCGCAACGTGCTGGCGGTGCCCTCCGAAGTGCGTTTGCTGGTGACCAGCCGCGAGCCGCTCGGCGTGGCGGGTGAGCGGGTGCTGCCGGTCGCGCCGCTTTCGGTGCCGCAGGGCGGTTCCACGCCGGCCTCGGTGCACGGCGACGTGTTCGCCGACGCGATCCGCCTGTTCGTCGATCGCGCCGCGGCGGTGCAGCCCGGGTTCGCGCTCGACGAGCACAACCGGGACACGGTGGTGCGGATCTGCCGCAGGCTGGACGGGATGCCGCTGGCGATCGAACTGGCCGCGGCGCAGCTGGCCGACTGCTCCCCGCGCGAGGTGCTGCGCAGGCTCGACGATCGGTTCAGCCTGCTGACCAGCGGCGATGATTCCTCCCGCAACGACGCCCTGGCGGAGTCGATCGGCTGGAGCTTCGGGTTGTGCACCGCCGACGAGCAGCTGCTGTGGGCGCGCCTGGCCGTTTTCATCGGCGGCTTCGACAGCGCCGCGGCCCAGGAGGTCTGCGCCTTCGGGCGGTTGTCCGCCCACCGGGTCGCGGAGCTGCTCGACGTGCTGGTCACCAAGTCGATCGTGTTGCGCGAGGAGCACGAGGGCCGCGCCTACTACCGCATGTTCGACAACATCCGGGAATACGGCCTGTCCCAGCTGCGCATGGCGGGCGAGGAGGATTCGCTGCGGGGGCGGCACCGGGACTGCTTCCACCGGCTGGCCGAGCGCTACAGCGCCGAGCAGTTCGGCCCGCAGCAACTCGAGTGGATCCAGCACATGATCCGGATTCACCCGAACATCCGCCAAGTGCTGGCCGCGGATCTGCGCGAGCCGGAATGGGCGGAGATGGCGGTGTGGACTTCCGTACTGCTGTGGCCGTACTGGTTCTCCGGGAACGCGTTGCGCGAGGGCTACGGGTGGTTGCGGCGTTCGCTGGAGCTGCTCACCGAGCGGACCGGACCCCGAGCGGTCGGTCTGTCCACCGCTGCATTCGTGGGCCTGCACCTGGGGGAGCTGGACGTGGCCCGCAGTTCGCTGGCCACTGCGGACGAGATCGCTGACGAGCTCGGCAGAACGGCACTGCGCACCCGGATCGGCATGGTGCACGGCATGGTGGCGATGTCCGAGGGACGGATGCGGGAGGCCGCCGACTTGCTGGAGCAGGCCGCGGCCGCGGAGAAGGTGGACGGCGATGCGTTCGGCTACGTCAATGCGATGATCCTGCTCTCCAGCGTCGCCTTCGTCTCGGGCGATCCGCGGGGCGCGACCGCCGCGGTGGAATGCCTGCGGTTGTGCGAGAGCAGCGGCGCGACGTGGACCAAGTGCTACGCGTTGTGGGTGGTGGCGCTGCACCGCTGGCTCGCCGGTGATCACCGGGAGGCGGCGTTGCTGGTGCAGCAAGCCGTCCGGTTGAACCGCTCGGCGCGGGACCTCAACGGGCTGGCGGTCTACCTGGACGTGCTGTCGTGGTGCACCACCGCGGCCGACCAGCCGCACCGCACCGCGCACCTGGCCGGGGCCGCGGACGCGCTGCGCCGGATCAGCGGTGGCCGGATGGGCGATTCGACCTACTTCGACGACTACAACGCCGCCGCCCTCGCCTGGGCGCGGCAAGCACTGGGCGGGCAGGAGCTCCAGGCGGCCTACGCGCGGGGAGCGGAGTGGACCCTCGAGGAGCTGTTCGCCTACGTGCTGGAGGAAGGCATCGGCCGCCCGGAACCGGCCCG
>NZ_JAFRFW010000707.1:0-2659 GCF_017434145.1 Saccharopolyspora sp.
ACCGGTAGACGCGCTGGTGCTGGCGGGAACGCCGCTGGCCGCCGCGGAGCCACCGGCCGGGCGGGAGGACGAGATCGCCGCCCGCACGTCGTGCCCGATCCATCGCGAACACCTCGGCGCCGACCCGGATTTCGAATGGGGAGCGCTGACCGGATCCACCGGCGAACCACCGCAACGGCTGCCGGAGATCCCGGTGCTGCTGCTGCACGGCGAGGCCGACCCGATCGCTCCCGTCGACCCGGTGACGCGGCTGGGCGCCGCGCACTCGCAGGCGACCGTTGCCGCGTTCAAGGACGGCGTGCACGACATCCTCAACGACAAGGCGCACCGCAGTGCCGCGGCGCGGATCGTGCTGTTCTGCGAAGAGATCGCCAAGGGCGCGGTGCTGCTGCCCGAAGTTCCCGCGGCCAGGAACACCCGCGCGCGCCGGGCCGCGCCGGTGCAGGTGTCCGCGCGGGTGGACTACTCGCTGCGGGTGCTGACCGAGCTGGCGCGCGGCCCGCAGCAGCAGACCTGCGAGGCGATGGCCCGCAGCCAGGGCATTCCGCTGAACTCGCTGGTGAACCTGATGGTCGAGCTGCGCCGCGGCGGCCTGGTGCGCAGCAGGCGCGGCTGCGAGGGCGGTTACTGGCTGGCCCGGCCTGCCGCGCAGATCACGCTGGCCGAGGTGGTGCGCGCGGTGGAGGGCGAAGTGGTCTCGCACCGCGAAGACGGCCCGCACGCGGAGGTGTGGGAGCAGCTCGGGCGGACGGTGGCGGAGTTCATGACGCGGGTCAGCGTCGCCGAACTCGCGCAGCCCGCCGCGGCATGAGCGATCCTCGGGCGCGCCGACGACCGACGCGGACGAGCCGGAACGACCGGCACCGACAGCTGGCAACACCCAAGACGACCGGAGCGGCGACCATGACCGAGCACGACGCCTTCCACCCAGACCTGACCTCCGAGGCCGACCCCGAGCAGCGCAAGTCGCTGCGTTCCCGGCTGCACCACGTGCGCGGCGCCGACCTCGACGAGGGCACCGCGCAGACCGAGGGCATGAAGCGGCTGGCCGCGATCAGCGGCGAGTCGGTGGGCTCCGAGAAGATCTGGACCGGCCAGACCCACGTCGCCCCGGACACCGCCTCCGCCGATCACCACCACGGCGAGTCGGAGACCTCGATCTACGTCGCCGACGGGCATCCCGAGTTCGTCTTCCACGACGGCACCGGCGAGGTGCGCATCAAGACCGAGCCCGGCGACTACATCTTCGTCCCGCCGTACGTGCCGCACCGGGAGGAGAATCCGGATCCCGACGAGGAGGCGGTCGTGGTGATCTCCCGCAGCACCCAGGAAGCCATCGTGGTGAACCTCCCCGGGCTCTACCCGCTCTGAGGCTCCGTTCGCACGAGCTGGGTGGTGCCGGCGGCGGACACCGCTCTCGCGGGCTTCCCGAGATTTCCGCGCCGGAGCGTTAATTTTCCGAAATGTCCGAAAAGGACGAGTCGGGTCGGCGGCGGGATCGCTCGAACCGTCGGATAGAGTGCTGCGCCTGCGCAGGGTGCACCTTGCGGCCGTGCTCCTCGTCGGGGATCGAGCAGCCGATGCCGGTGGCCGCGTGAAGAAAGGAACTCGTTGGCCACCCCGCTGTTGAAACCCGCACCGTCCGAGCCCTCTCGCCCCGCCGGCCCGGTCGCGGGCGCGCGGCGGCTGCGGGACCGCGTTCTCGTGCGGGTGCTCGCGCGGCCGCGAGCGGTCCTCGCGTCCGGGGCGGCCGCCGTGGTCGCCGCGATGGCGTGCATGTTCCTGCTGCACCTGGCCGGGACCGGACACGGCGCCGGAGTGGACTACCAGGTCTACCGGTGGGCCGTGCGCACCTGGCTCGGCGGTGGCGACCCGAGCCAAGGCGCCGCGATGACCAGCGCCGACCGCCCGTTGCCCTGGGTGTATCCGCCGTTCGCGCTGTTACCGCTGGCGGTTCCGTCGGTGCTGCCGTTCGTGCCCGGCTTGTGGTTGCTGTACCTGACCGATCTGGCGGCGCTCGGCGGCGTGCTCTACCTCGTGGTCCGCAGCATGTGGCCGGTCGCGGGCCGGAGCGGAGCGGCCGCGGCGGCTTCGCTGGGGTTGGCGGGCACGTTGCTGCTCGAGCCGGTTTACGCCTCGTTCGGCCTGGGTCAGGTGAACATCCTGCTGATGGGGCTGGTGGCCGCGGATTGCCTCACCGCGCGGCCGCGCTGGCCGCGCGGGCTGCTGGTGGGCCTCGCGGCCGCGATCAAGCTGACTCCTGCGGCGTTCGTGCTGTTCTTCTTGTTTCGCCGGGATTTCCGGGCGGCGGTGGTCGCAGCGGTCACGGCCGTGGCCGGGACGGCTTGCGGGTTCCTGGTGAGCTTTCCGGCCTCGATGGACTACTGGTTCGGGCGCGGTCCGGCGGCCGGGGTGAGCGGCTCCGCGTACCACACCAACCAATCGATCATGGGGGAACTGGCGCGGCTGGAACTGCAGACCGGCGTGCGCTACGCGGTCTGGGCGGTGCTGGCGCTGGCGTTGCTCGTGGTGACCGCGCGGGTGCTGCGCACGGCGGAGGCGCCGCAGGCGTTGCTGGCCAACGGTCTGCTGGCGTTGCTGATCTCGCCCACGTCCTGGTCGGACCACTGGGTCTGGGCGGCGCCCGGAGTGCTGGTGG
>NZ_JAFRFW010000708.1:0-14749 GCF_017434145.1 Saccharopolyspora sp.
CGATACCCGCAGGCTCTGGCGGCTCCGGCGCTGGAAGACGCCCACATGCACCTGCACCCGGGAATGGCGCTGCCGGACTTCGTGGCCTACGGCATCTGCCGAATCCGGGACCTCGGTTCGACCGCGGGCACCGAGCACCCCGTGCCCGCCGCCCGGCATTGCGGAGACCCGATACCGGAGGTCGTGCTGGGCGGCCCGCTGCTGGACCGCCCGGGAGAACCTCGGCTGGACATCGCGACCCGATGGGAAAAAGCCGAGGAGTTGCCCGGCGTCGTCGAGACGGCAGCAGCGCGCGGAGCCTCCTGGATCAAGCTGTACGCGCAGTTCCCGGAAGAGCTGATCGCAGCCGTGGTGCGCCGGGCACACGCCCGGAACCTCCGGGTGGCCGTGCATCCGGCTCCTGGTGGCGCACCGGCCGCGTTGCGCGCCGGGGTCGACGAGATCGAGCACGTCGCATGTCTGGCACCTCGCGGTGACGGCCGCGGCGGCGCGCACGCCCTGCACCGGCGGTGGGCGCAACGGGACGGTGACTCGTGGCCGCAGCTTCCCGCCGGGACGAGGTTGTGCCCCACCTTGGTGGTGCAGCACCGGTTGGCCGTAGAAGCCGCGGATTCCTGGAGTTTCGCCGGTGCCGATCCCGCGACCGCGGCTTTCTGGCGGCGGATGCCGCTGATCTCGCAACCGTGGACCGAGCGGCAGCTGCACCACTGCCGTGCGGCGGGCATCGAGATGTCGGCCGTCGTGGCGCGCCTGGCCGGGGAAGGAGTCCGGCTGGTGCCCGGCAGCGACACGCCCAACCCCGGCGTGCTGCCCGGCCGGGGACTGTGGGAGGAGATGAACCTGCTCGTCGAGGCGGGTCTGGCACCGCTCGAGGTGTTCTCGGCGGCCGCCGCAGGCGGTGAACCGGGCACTGCCGCGCTGGGTGCTTCCGGCGACGAGCCGGTGACCCTGCTGCCGCTGACCTCGTTCACCGCCTTCCAGGAACACCGCCGCTACCCGATCGGGCCGGTGGTCGCGACCCTGCTTCGCGGCTGCCTGTTCGTGCCGCGCCCGGACCCGTCCGGCGAACCACTGCGAGGACTGCGATGAACAGGCGCTACCGGCGCAACCCGGACTTGATCCTGGAATGGGGCAGCGAGCACGACGGCGTCGTGCTGGTCGATTCCCGCACACTGCGGCGATTCGCGGTCAAGCGGACGTTGCTCGGAGTGCTCAACCGGATGTCGGCACCCGTGCTGCCCGGCGAACTCGCCCTCGAAGACGGGGCGGCGCCCGGCCCGCAGGAGGCCGAGGCGCTGCTGGCGCGGCTCGCGGAGGCGGGCATCGTCGAACCGGTCGACGATGCGCAGGTCGTGGACGACCCGCCGAACCCGACGCCCCCGGAACTCGCGGTGCACGCACTCGCCGCGCGGGGCGGCATCGCCCGCTCCCGCTTCGACGAAGTCGACATCCCACCGGCTCGGCTGCGCCACCGCGAAGCGTCCGAGGTGATCCCGCTGCCCGCCGGCGAAGGGAACAGCCGGCCGCTGCGCGAGCTGCTCCGGTCGCGCACGAGCATCCGCGACTTCGCCGAGACCCCGGTCGGTTCAGCGGAACTGGGCCGATTCCTGGGCGATTCGGCGCGCGTGCGCGGATGGCTCGGACCGGACCGGTTGCAGGCCACTCGACGGCCGAGCGCTTCCGGCGGCGGCAGGCACAGCCTGGAGATCTACGTCCTCGCGCGCGCGGTGGCGGATCTGCCGCCCGGTGCGTACCACTACGACCCGTTCGCGCATCACCTCGCCAAGTTGCAGCCATGGGACGCGGAGCTGGACGACCTGCAGCATCGGCTCATCTGCCGCCCCACGCTCACCGAGCACCCACCGCCGGTGAGCATCTACCTCGCCGCGTACCACCAGCGCGTGCGGTGGAAGTACGGCGGCATGACGCTGAGCCTCATCTACCGCGACACCGGCTGCCTGCTGCAGACGATGTACCTGGTCGCCACCGATCTCGGACTCGCTCCGTGCGCCACCGCAGCGGTCGAACCGCAAGCGAGTCCCGAATTCCTGCGCCCCTACCGGGAGGACGTCGTGCACGTGGCGAACTTCGCGTTGGGAAACCCCGCCGACTCCGCGCCGACGAGTCCGGATTTCCGGCCACTGAACGGAGCACGCCCATGAAGATCCGGGAAACCGCGTCGCCGGGAGATCGCGAGTCCGAGCAGGGGAGCGCGGCCACCGCCGATGCGGCCGCAGGCCGGGGGCGGCTGCTCACGCTGTGCTTCGGCTACCTCGCCTCGCGGATGCTGCACGCGGCGGTCCGCCTCCGGATCCCGGACGCGCTCGCCGACGAGCAGCTCAGCGTCGACGAGCTCGCCGCGCAGACCGAGACCCGGCCCGACACGCTGCACCGATTGCTGCGCGGGCTGGAGCACATCGGGATCGTCGCCGAAGCACGACCCGGTCGTTTCGCCCTCACCCCCACCGGCGACCAACTGCGCTGCGAGGGTCCGGTCGCCTCGATGATCGAGCTGTTCTGCGCCGAACCCGTCTGGCGGGCGTGGGAATCCTTGGAACAGACCGTGCGAACCGGCCAAACCGGGTTCGCGCGCGAGTTCGGCGTCGACTTCTACGACTACTGCGACCGGGATCCGGCGTTGGCGTCCGCTGTCCGCGACGGGCTGGGCCAGGAGACGCTGGCGGTGGCACCGGCGCTGGCCGATGCCGTCGACTTCGCCCGGTTCGGCACCGTCGTGGACGTCGGCGGCGGCAACGGCGCGCTGCTGAACGCCGTGCTCGCACGCAATCCCGGCATCCGGGGCGTTCTCGTGGACACCGCTGCCGGGTGCGGGGCTGCCGTGTTCGCGGACGCCGGGCAGCGCTGCGAGCGGGTCATCGGCGACTTCTTCGGCGAGCTCCCGGCAGGCGGGGACGCCTACCTGCTCAAAAGCGTCATCCAGGACTGGGCGGACCGGCCCGCGTCGCAGATCCTGCGGGCCTGCCGACGCGCGATGCGCCCGCACGCCCGGCTGCTGCTGGTCGAAAACCTCGGTGACGCCCGGCCGCCTGCGGAATCGGACGTGCCGCTGCGCGACCTTATCCTGCTGACCACGTCGGGTGGCCGGGTGCGCACGGAGCCGGAATTCGCCGAACTGCTGGCCCGCTCGGGATTCCGGCTCTTGTCCGCCACCGCCGTCGACCGCAGCTACCACGTGCTGGAAGCCGCCGTGGCGGATCTCCCGGCCGATCCGGGATGAGGCCCGGATCGCGCGCAGGTTCCGCAGCGAGGGCCGCCGAACCTGCGCAGCACCAGACGACGGCCGGCGCTCAGCCAGCGAAGCGGCGGACGCTGTTGACCTGGCCCATGTACTCGACCTCTTCGACGGTGACGTCCTGGCCCTCGGTAGGCGCGTGCACGATCTTGCCGCCGCCGATGTAGATCCCGTTGTGGCTGCCCGAGCTGTAGAAGAAGATCACGTCGCCGGGCTTCATCTCGCTCTTGGAGACCTTCTTGCCCGCCGACATCTGCGCCTTCGTGCCACTCGGCAGCGAAACACCGGCCTGCTGGTAGGACCACTGCACGAGCCCGGAGCAGTCGAACTGGCTCGGCCCCTTGGCGCCGAAGACGTACGGCGAGCCCTGCTTGCCCAGCGCGGCGTTGGCGGCCTGGATGGCGACGCCGGCACCGCCGAGCAGCCCGACGTTGCTGCTACCGCCGGACATCGATTCCTGTTCCTGCGCGCTGAGGCTGTTGTACTGCTGCTTGACCTTGGCGACCTGGGCGTCCGCTTCGCCCTTCTTGGCCGCGATCTCACCTTCCAGCCGGGCCGCGTCGGCCTCCGCCTGCGTGGCGCGGTTGCGCGCGTCCTGGGCCTGCTGCTCGGCGCCTTCGGCGCGGTGCGTGGCACCGGACAGGGTCTGCACAGCCTTGTTGTTGTCCTTGCCCAGCGCGTCCAGCGCCGAGGCGCGATCCAGGAAGTCGTTCGGCGACTCGCTGACCAGCAGCGCCGAGAGCTTGCTCATCCGGGCGCCCTGGTAGGACGCGCTGACCAGGCCGTCGACCTGCTGGCGGAACCGCTCCTCCTCGGCGCGCGCCTGCTCGGCGACCCGACCGGCCTGTTCGGCTTCCGCGTTCGCGCGGTTGAGGTCGTCCTGGCGCTTGGCGTGCTCGTCCTGCGCGCCCTTGTACGCCTCGGTCAGTTCCTCGGCCTTGCGCCCCAGGTCCTTGAGCTGCTTCTGGGCGTCCGACGCGTTGCCGGGCGGCTGCGCGATCGCCGCAGGGGTGGACACGCCGACGGTGGTGACGACCACCGTGGCGGCCAGGGCACCGCCCATCGAGCGCTTCAATCGGGACGACGACACTGAACGCACAAGACTCCTTTGCTGCTCCCACCGCCTCATCGACCCCCGACCGTCCGAGGCGCTATGCCCGAATGGCACCGAACCGGCCACGGTCCAACCGATTCGGCTCGATTCGCGTCCGCCACCTAATCGGTGACCGATCATCGCGAAGCCGCGCACAGGCTACGCAAACCGGTACCGCACGGTCCACAAGTGGGGGGTGTCGTGCCGCACAAATCGAGCTTTTCCGCTCGTGCGAGGCGGTTGTGAAGTTGCGGTGAGATCGGCGAGCGGTGCGCGGGCGATCACATTGCGGGGAACATTGGCGACGTTGTGCGATCAGCGAGATCCTTCCGCGGTGTCGAAGTGCTCATTGAGCGCGGCAGTCGGCAGTCGCTTTCCGGTCGGCGCATGGCGGGTAACCGGCGTCGCGCAGCATTCCCAAGGCGGGTTCCGCGGCCATGTACTGCTTGAATTTCCCGAGCAACGAGTCGGGGGAGACCGGTTCCGCGGTGTAGAGCTGCTCCACGGTCCAGAAGCGGTAGCGCGGAACGTTGTCCGGTTCGGGACGGGTCGCGTCGATCGGCACGACGGTGAGGTTCGCGTCCTCGGCGACTTCCCGGCCCGCGGCGCCGGCGTCGGCGTAACCGATCGCCCCTGGAGTGGTCCCGACCCTGTTCAGCAGGGCTTCGGTGTCGGCGGCCTGGCAGTGCACCGGTGCGTCCTGCCGGGACAGTTCGCGGCTGTCGCACATCGGCAGCGGTCCGCTCGAAGTGCCGGGCGCGATCTTGCGCTCGAACGTGCGGCGGGTGCCGGAAGAATCGTCCCGGTCCACGATCTTGATCGGGCCGGGGGAACCGCCGGCCACCTGACTCCAGTCGGTCTTCTCGCCGGAGAAGATGGCCCGCAGGTCGGCGGTGCTGATCTCGTGCACCCCGGCCTCGTTGTTCACCACGATCGCGTAAGTCACCAGGGCGACCGGTGCCGGTGGTTCGGACGCGGCGGTGTCCGCGGCCCGGCCGTCGGAGAACACCGCCCGGTCCGGAGCCGAATCGCTCCGCGCATTGCGCAGCGCGTCGAGTCCGTCGATGCTGCTGGTCGGGGCGACGTTTATTTTCGCACCGCTGCAGTCCTTCTCGTACTCGTCGGCGATCTCTTCGACGATCGGCAGGAACGCGCTGGAGCCGGTGATCTGGACTTCGCCGCTCGCGCAATGCGCGGGTTCGCGGGTGATCACGCCGAACAGCGAAGTGCCGATCAACGCTCCGGTGAGCAGCACGCTCAGCCCCACCGCCAGCCGGGTCCAGGTCAAGCGCGGCTGCGCCTTCTCGTCCTTGAACCAGCCGTTCTCGATGCGGCCGTCGACGCGGATCGTCTTGGTGATCTCGCCCGCCGGCGCGTCCTCGGGCTCCTGCAGTACCACGACGAGCTTGAACTTCTCGTTGCGCCGCAACGAGAGCCGGGTCAGCCGGACCCCGTGCCACTGCGGTCCCAGCTCGGTCGCCGGGGTCTGCTGCGCCGGTTCGATCGAGCTGGACAGGCGGCGGGCGAGCCAGTCCCGCAGGGCGCGCAGGTTGTTGCCCGGTTCCCGCGGCTGCTCCCGCCGGTTCGCGGCCTCCGGTGCCGTTTCGTCGGAGAAGAAGACCAGGTTGTTCTTGGCGCGCTGGTGCAGGTCGTCGGTGCTGGCCTCGGAGATCCGCGCGTCCCACACCACGCGGCGGCCGAAGGTGCACGAGATCGGCGTCTCGAAGTCCTTGCGCTCGATGTCGAAGCTGCCGACGTTGCGGATCCGGATGATGGCCACGCTCATCCGGTCCACAGTGGTGGTCAGGTGCCGCAGTCGCGGGTCCGCTTCGGTGGAGGCGATGTCCTGCGGGATCGGGTTCAGGCCGATCTTCGAGTTGTAGAGCACCCGGTAGTCGATGCGTTTGCGCCGGATGACGAACCGGTCCGCCAGCGGCGCGGTGATCGTGATCAGAATCGCGAGCGCGATCGCGAGCGGGGTGCCGGGTTCGGCGACGATGCCGCCGAGTCCTGCCCACACACTGCCCATGTCCGTCGTCTCCTCGTGCGGCCGGTCGGCGACTCGACACTAGGAGCGATCACGGTGCGCACCGGGCGGATACGTCTGCCGTTCATCCGCTCTTCACCGGACGTCGGGTTCGCGAGGCCGGTCGAGGCGCATCGGGGCGGTCGCACTGCGACCAACGGAGCAGTGCAGCTCCGGGGGCTCGCCGAAGGTTTCCGGCGAGCGACTCGAACCGTTCAGCCTTCGGCTTTGTAGCCGACCGCGGCGCAGACGACGGACTCGTCCGCGGTGTTGAACAACTTCTTGCCCGTTCCGGGGCTCGCGTCCTCGGGATGCCATTCCGGGGCCCAGGCCATCCCGGGCTCGATCAGCTCGAAGCCGCCGAACAGCGCGCGGGTCTCGTCCCAGCTCCGCAGCCGGACGGGATTGGCGGTCTGGTCGTAGCGCTGCACCAGCTGCAGGTACTCCGCGGCCCGCTGCGGCTGCGCACCGTCCACAGTGGCGTGTGAGATCGCCAGGTACGACCCGGCGGGAAGCAGGTCGCGGTACTGGACGAGCGCCTGCTCGACCTCGTCGTCGTCCGGCACGAAGTGCAGCACCGCGATCATCAGCAAGGCGATCGGTTCCGCCGGATCGACCACACCGGTGGCGCGCACCTGCTTCCACAGCGACTTCGGGGAACGCAGATCGGCCTGCACCACGGCGTGCCGTTCCGGGTCGCCGTGCTTGTCGAGCAAGCGCTGCGAGTGCGCCACCGCGACGGGTTCGTAGTCGACGTAGACCACTCGGCTGTCCGGGGCGACCTCGTCGGCCACGTGGTGCACGTTGCCGACCGTGGGCACGCCCGAGCCGAGGTCGACGAACTGCCGCACACCGCGACCGACCAGGTGCCGCACGATGCGGTGCAGCAGGTAGCGGTTGGCCAGCGCGACCGGCCGCACGATCGGGAACACCTCGAGGATCGTCTTGCCGAACTCGCGGTCGATCGCGTAGTTCGCCTTGCCGCCGAGGTACCAGTCGTACATTCGCGCAGCGCTCGGACGTTCGAGATCGATATCGCGTCCTCCCGTGCCGGCAGGTGTGTTCTCGGCCGCCATCAACGCTCCTCGCCGCCCGACTTGATCAACGAGCCGAGTGTATCTAGCCGCACCACCCTGGCTGAACCACCGCTTGATCGCGCCGGTGTCGAGCGCGTACCTGGAATGGGGTGCAGGGCTGCCCTTTCGGGCAACGGGTTGTGTCCGTCGACGGCTATCGATTCCGTGCCGTTTCTGCTGCCATGCGGGAAAGCCCTCTGGCGGAAGGTCTTGATCCGGGACGGAGACGGGCGGATGTACGCACACGAGCAGGATCCAGGACGGCGGGACGTGACGACCCGATCGGCACGGCGAAACCCGGTGGAGGGGTCGGCACCGGGACTGCTCGCACTGCAACGCCTGGTGGGTAATGCCGCAGTCGCCGGATTGGTGCAGCGCACCGCCGTCGATCGGGCACTGGGTTCTTCGGGTGCGCCGATGGCCGGGCATGTTCGCGCGGACATGGAAAAACGGCTCGGTGCGGATTTCTCCGATGTCCGCGTGCACACCGGATCGGAGGCGGCGAGCGCCGCGCATTCGGTGCAGGCGAGAGCCTTCACCGCGGGTTCGCACATCGTTTTCGGCCGAGGCCATTACGACACCACGTCCGCAGTGGGCAAGCACGTACTGGCACACGAGCTGGCGCACGTCGTGCAGCAGCGCACCGGGCCGGTCTCCGGGACCGACACCGGTGACGGGATGAAAGTTTCCGATCCGGGCGACCCGGACGAGCGCGCCGCCGAGGCCGACGCCACGCGGGCGATGCGCGGCGATCCGGCACCGGAACGGGACGCCCGGACGGCCGGGCCGAATAGCGGCGGACCAGATGTCCTCCAGCGCGCCGTCGGTGCCGAGCTGGAGGAGAACCATTGGCGCGTCAAGGATGAAGCGGGCAAGCCGGTCCCGAAAGGCACTGCTTTGGTGCACCGTCCGTACTTTCAGCTGCAGGCCGAGTTCGGCGGGGCGGAACAGTCCAACATCGAGATGGTGACCAACCCGCCGGGCGTGGTGAATCGCAACGAGTGGGACAAGATGCTGAAAGGAATGATCGCGCTCAAAGACGAATTGCTGAAGCAGCGTCGCCAGTTCTCCGCGGGTGTGCTGAAAGGTGGTGTGGACGAGTATCAGCTGCTGCCAGCGGGAATTTTCTCGCCGAGTGTGCAGGTGACCGCCGGGGTACCGCTCGCGGCGATGCACCAGCTGTTCACCGAATTGGAGGGACTCGGGGTCAAGATCACGCCCCGGGGTGATGTTCCGCAACAGCGACGTCCGGAAGGTGAAGCGCAGCGTCTCGGACCTGTCGTCGAACCGAGCAAGGATCTGCTCGGCTTCATCACCCTGCTGGACAGCTACCTGGAACAGGGTGCTGTGGACGCGAGGCGGACCTTTCCCAAGGGCGTGTTCCCCGTGCTGGCGCGCACCGATTTCGCGGCGATGTTCGGGATGTTGCCCGAGGCGGAACGGAACGCAATCGCGGCCGATGTGGACGCCTGGGTGCGGTTGGTGGCGGAACGACCCGAGCTCAAGGATCCACTGGAAGAGGATCGGCTGCTGAACCAATGGTTCGACGACCCGATGGACGACAGCCGAGCCATGGAGATCACCACCACCAGGACCGAGTGGCTGACGGAAATGGTTCCGCGCGACGGCCGCCCGGGACGGGATCTGCTGACCGCGCACGGCAAACTGGGCCCGGACGATGCGGGGCTCACCGACAGGGAGAAGGCCGAGCGACTCGCGGCCGAGGTGCGCCAGGACGTCAACCCGAAGCGCCGGGACGTCATCTCGAAGATCGGCGAGGGCGTCGGTCAACGCCCGTCGACCGAGCCGATCCCCATCCCGGAAGAAGGGCCCGAGCTGCGAAAGCTGATCGACGAACTTCGTGAACTGTATGCCGGGATGGGGGCGCTCAAAACCAGGACGGACCAGGTGAAATACACCGGAGCCCGCTCCATGACTCCTGCGGCCATCGTCGAAATCAGGCAGACCGGGGCGGGGAAGTGGGAGCACCAGCTGGAAACGGTCTACCAAGCGGTCGAGCGCGCCATCTCGACCGGTGGCACTTACACCAACGAACTGACCGATGAGCAGCAGCGCTTGCGCAGGAGTGGTGAGCAGGAGCGGAAAGCGGCGACGAAGTCGCTGGCACACCGGATCAAGATCCGCGTCAAGGCTCTCCTGCAAGCTGCCCGGCCGGACAAGGCCGGAAAGCGGCCGGCCGGGCGAAACGGCTGATCGCGCCGCGCTGCGCCGGTTCGTCGTTGCGCCCGAGGTGACGCGACCGCACCAGACGCGGTAACCGATCATCGTGCAAGCCGAAGGGCCGTCCCCGGGTGGGAACGGCCCTTCGGCTTGTGGTCGATCGGTCCCGGATCAGCCGGTGAAGTCCTGGAGGATCTTGGTGAACTCGTACGGCTGCTGGTCGATGCTGCTGCAGGTGGGGGAGACGCCGCCGCCGGGGCAGCTGCCGTTGTCCCGGCCCGCGGACCAGAACGACAGCAGCCCGATCTTGTTGGTGTTCGCCCACTCGACGAGCTGCCTGGCGTTGTCCTGGGTGAAGACGTTGCCGTTGTAGTTGCGCCCGATCATCGGCGTCACGCCCAGCTTCGCCTTCAGGTCGGCGTCGCTGAGGTCCGGCCAGATGCCCTTCATCTGCTCGAGCGTGCTCTCCGCGGCGGCGATCACCGCGTCGCCCCATGGCTTGCTGGAGCCGAACTCCATCGCCATCGGGTTCACGGTGACGTCGACGCCGTGCGCGGCCGCGCTCTGGAGCACCTGCAGCGAATACGGGTCCACGCCGGTTTCGTCGCCCTGCACGCGCAGCGTGTAGCTGACCTCGGTGCCGCGTTCGGCCTGCAGCTTGGCCAGCGCCTCGTTGACGGTGTCCTGCGGGATGTTCGCCTCGACGTCGACATCGAGGTGGTTCGAGCCGGTGGCGTCGAGGATCTGCTTGTAGGCGCCGAGCAGTTCGTCGGCGGTGCCGCAGACGCTCTCCAGGTACGGGCCCATCGCGCCACCGGTGGCGACGGCGACTTCGCCGCCCTGCGCCCGCAGCTGCTCGATCTGGCCGAGGACGGCGGGATCGTCCAGCGCCTTCTCACCGCCCCACATCGGGGTGCAGCCGGCGGCGCTGCCGAGCACGAACGCCAGCGTGAAGGTCTTCTGCCCGGTGGCTTCGGCGATCTCGGGCAGGGTGGGCTTTTCCTGCGTGACGTCCACGTACGGCGCGGTTTTCAGCGCAACGGGCTCGGGTGCGGCGGGTTCGGGTACGGCGGCGCTCGCGCCCGCGGTCAGCGGGAGCAGCGTCCCGGCGGCGAGCACCGCGAACAGCTTGGTGAACAGTTTCATGCTGGTTCTCCGGGGAATCGCGGGTGGGGGATCACTAGTACTGCTGGATCACTGGTATCGAGAAACGATCTTGGTGAATTCGTAGGGCTGCTGCTCGACGCTGCTGCACTTGCCGTCCGCCCAGCCGACCGGCTCGGTGCAGACCCGGTCCCGGTTCATCGACCAGTACGACAGCCGCCCGATCCGGTGCTGCTCGGCGTAATCCACCAGCGCGCGGAAGGTGTCCTGGGTGAACAGCTCGCTGGGCTGGTCGGTGTGGCCGTTCATCAGGATCACGCCGGTGCGCGCGTAGGCGGCCGCGTCGTCGAACTCGGGGTGCAGTTCGCGCAGCTGCCGGTGGAAGGCTTCGGCCACCGAGATCGCGCTGTTGGCCATGTCGTTGCCCGGACCGCCGTAGTCGAAGTCCATGATCTTGAACAGGTCGATCTCGGCGCCCATGTCCTTGGCCCGCTGGATCTCCGCCTTGCCCGCCTGGTTTAGCCCGACGCTGGTCATCGGCAGCGTCAGCGTCACGTGCAGGTCGGGATTGCGCTGCTTGAGGGTCTTGACGGCCGCGAAGCGCTTGGTCTCACCGGGCACGTCGCCGAGGTCGTCGCCTTCGATGTCCAGGTCGATGTGCGTGAGCCCGTACTTGTCGATCACCTGCTGGTAGGCGTCGGCCAGCGCCGCCGCGTCCGGGCAGGCGGCGCCGAGCTCGATGCCGTTGTAGCCGCCGAAGGACACCGACACGTCGCCGCCGGCCTGGCGCACCGCGTCGACCTTCGCCTTGACCGCGGTGTCCGCGGCGACCTCCTGGCCGGGCTTGCCGTCCCAGGTGGGGGTGCAGCTGCCTGCGCCGGGTGCGAGGACGAAGGCGAAGACGAAGTCCTTCTGCCCGCTGGCCCGCATCGCTTCGCCGATGTCCTGCGGGTCGCTGTCCAGCGGCATGTAGTACGGCGCGGTGCGCAGGTCGCCCGGTGCGGCGGGCGCTGCCGTGGCCGGTGCTGCGGTGGCGGGCGCTGCGGTGAACGGCAGTGCGAGCACGCCTGCCAGCAGCGCCGCCCAGTGGATCGGTCTGTTCCTCACGGAAGTGCTCCCGTCTCCCGGCCCGGCCCATCGGACCCGGCGGTGGTGCGGTGCGGAGCCTCCGGCGCGCGGCGCGTTCGGCGCGGCTCGTGCGCTGCGGGTCTCCGCTGCGGGCTGGCAGGAACTTAGGTGGACTAGACCACTGAGTCAATGGATCACGACCGCATCCGGGTGAAGGTTCGGCCACCCTCCGCAGCCCGGCCGTCCTTCCGCGGCGTCCCGCTGCGCCACTCGTCCGACCGGGCGAGGTCGCTACCCGCGGCGGCGCGCGAGTGCTAGATACACGGCCATGACCCGATCAGTTCTGCGGCGCCGGCTGCGGGGCGCGGCGCTCGCGGCGGTGGTCGTGCTCGGGCCGCTCGCGGCACCGGCGCACGGCGCCGAAAACCCGGCTGCCGCGAGCTACCCAGCCGCGAGCCACCCAGCCCCGAGCCACCCCGCCGCGGACCAAGTCGCCGCGGGCCGGGCCGTCGGCGAGCGGCCGCCGGAAGTCGTCGCGCTGCGCGACATCGACCCGACGATCGCCCAGGAGATCCGGTACGCGGGGTGGCACAACTTCACCGGCGCGCCGGTGCCCGGTTACCCGCGAGCCCCCCTCGGTTACCCGCAAGCCCCCCTCGGTGACCCGCAAGCAGAGTGCCTGCTGACGAGGCAGGCGGCCGAAGCCCTGCACGCCGCGCAGCAACAGCTGGTGCGCAGCGGCCACGGCCTCAAGGTCTACGACTGCTACCGGCCGCAGCGGGCGGTGGACCACTTCGTGCGGTGGGCCGCGGACTCCCGCGACCAGCGGATGAAGGCGGAGTTCTACCCGGCGGTGGACAAATCACGGCTGTTCGCCGACGGCTACATCGACGAGAAATCGGGCCACAGCAGGGCGAGCACGGTCGACCTCACGATGGTCCGGCTGCCCGCCGCGCCGCAACGCCCCTACTTCCCGGGCGAACCGCTGACGCCGTGCACGGCCGCGCCGCAGCAGCGATTCCCGGACAACGGCGTGGAAACCGGTACCGGTTTCGATTGCTTCGACCCGCTGGCGCACACCGCCGATCCGCGGGTGAGCGAGCTCGCCAAGGCAAATCGGCAGCGGCTCAGCACGACCATGGAATCCGTCGGCATGACGAACTATCCCAACGAGTGGTGGCACTTCACCCTGGCTGCCGAGCCGTTCCCGGACACCTACTTCGACTTCCCGATCTCCCGCGGCTGACCGGCGCAGCGCTCGCACCGGGCGGTTTCACCGCAGCGAGCGGACCCCTCGACGCTCCTGGTGGCTCAACCTCGGCGGGTGATCTTGTCTAGCTGGCGCAGCACGGTCTTGCGCGCTTTGTGCTCGCGCTCGTGCCGGAGTGCCTGCTGCGCCTCGGGCGCGGTCAGCTTCCGCGCGCGCTGCGCCGCCTCGCGCGCGGAGAGCGCGTCCAGCTCGGCGACCTTGCGCGCGGACTTGGCCGCCTGCGAGTTCGGCGAATGCTGTTCACCGCGCCGCGACCCGGCCCGCTTGGTCCGCTGCGCTTCCCGGCGCTCGTGCGGTGCGAGTTCTTCCCACGCCTGTTCCGGGAGGTAGCGCTCGGTCCGGCCGTCGTGGCGCGCGTTCGCCGAGCCCGACTCGGTCATCCAGCGCTGCTCGGTCCACTCGGCCAGGTCCTGCTGCTGCGCGGTCGGCCGCTGCGGGTGCCGGTAGCCGCCGCCGTGCTTCTCGTACTCCTGGGTGAGCAGCTGGCTCTTGCGCGCCGACCACTGTCCCGGCGCCCCGCCCTTGTCGGCGGCCTTGAGCTCTTCCTTCAGCCGCTCCCGAAGCTCGGGGTGGGTGTAGTCGGCTTCGTAGGTCTTGCGGTCCTTTGCCATGTTCCCGGATACCCACCTCGGGCCGTCGGGTTCACGTCTCGCGGACCCGCTTGCGGTGGCTGGTGTCGCAGAAGGGGTAGTCCCTGCTGCGGCGGCACGCGCAGATCGCCACGGTGAACCGGTCGGAGTCGACCTCGGTGCCGTCGTCCAGCACCAGCCGCACCGGCCCCTCCACCAGCACCGGGCCGGTGCGCACGAGCGTGACGCGGCGTCGTTGCCCGCCCTCCGGGACGGGGTGTCGTTGCCCGCCCGCCGGGGCGGTGCGTTCAGTCCGTCCGGTCCCCACGGATCACCACCAGCTCCTCTTCCCGCTGCCCGGGCATGATCAATCCCGAGTCCTCGAACGCGGTTGCCCGATCGTGCAGCACCGGCCCGAAATCCTGGTTCCGCCGATCCACGACGGCGGCTTTCAGATCCGCGCGGTGCAGGCGTTGCAAGGTCGCGTCCGGATCGGCGAGGGCGGAGTGCACCATCAGCAACGTTCCACCGCGCGCCAGCAGCTCCGGCGCACGATCGCAAATCCGGTCGACCAGCTTCCGGCCGTCCGGGCCGCCGTCCCATGCCCGAGCGCGACGGCGGTCGGGCGCGGAAGGCACGTACGGCGGGTTGGCCAGCACCAGGTCGAACCGTTCCGGGTAGTGCAGCACCAGCGCGTCCCCCCGCCGTACCCGAACCGGCATCAGCAGCGCGTTGAGCCAGGCGGTGACGACCGCCCGGGCGGACACGTCGACCGCCGTCACGCGCGCGGCCCCACCGCGGACGGCCGCGACCGCCAGCGCCCCGGTGCCGGTGCCCACGTCCAGCACGTTGCTACCCGGGTGGATGCCCGCCTCGTCCAGCGCGTCCGTCAGCAGTCGGGTGTCGCCTTGCGGGCGGTAGACACCCGGCGGTTCGAGCAACTGCATAGCTCACGGGGTACCTGCCTCCGCCGCCGCGGAAACCGGGTTTCGCCCGCCGGTGGGGTGGTTATGCCGTTGGCCGATTCGTGCCGGACGCGGCGGAAGGGGCTACGGATGCGGACGCTCGGCGGGGACGATTCCGCGGAGCCGGGCCGCACCGTCGGGGTC
>NZ_JAFRFW010000709.1:0-2678 GCF_017434145.1 Saccharopolyspora sp.
CAACGCCGTGCCAGGCGACCCGCGCCCGCCGATGGTGACCTCCGGACTCCGCGTGGGCACCTCCGCACTGGCCACCCGCGGATTCGGCAAGGCCGAGTTCACCGAAGTCGCCGACATCATCGCCGAAGCCCTCCAACCCGAGCTGGACACCGAGACCACCACCGCACTCCGCGGCCGCGTCGAAGCACTCGCCAACGCACAACCCCTCTACCCGAACCTGTAAGGGTTTCCGCGGGCGCCGCATTCCGGGGATTTCCTCCGGAATGCGGCGCTTCGCATTTTCAGCACGGTCCGGTTTCAGCACGGCCAGGTTTCAGCGCGGTAACCTTTCTGCACATCGTCACCCCAGGTCACTCCGTCCGCACCGGGCACGATTCGGGCACCGCTCCCTCGATCGCGCGGATGCGTGCGCCCATTCGCAGCAGCACCGGGGGCTGCGGTTTTCACCAACTCGTCGGATGGCTAAGGTACCGCTCCACACGAGACCTCTCCCTTTTCAGGAGCACGGCGATGAGCGAACCCGCACCCGGGGAATACCGCAAGGAACTCAGCAACCGGCACATCAACATGATCGCGATCGGCGGCGCGATCGGGGTGGGCCTGTTCCTGGGTTCCGGCAAGGCGCTGGACCAGGTCGGCCCCGGGCTCATGGTGATCTACGCGATCGCCGGGACGATGATCTTCTTCGTGATGCGGGCGCTGGGCGAACTGCTGATGTACCGCCCGGTCAGCGGCTCGTTCGCGGAGTACGCCGGGGAGTTCGTCGGCCCGTGGGCGAAGTTCGCGACCGGCTGGGGCTACTGGCTGGTGTGGATCGTGACGGGCATGGCCGAGATCACCGCGGTCGGCGAGTACTTCCAGTTCTGGTTCCCCGAGGTTCCGCAGTGGATCCCGGCGCTGGGCGCGCTGGTGGTGCTCAGCGGGGTGAACCTGATCGCGGTGAAGCTGTTCGGCGAGTTCGAGTTCTGGTTCGCGCTGATCAAGGTGCTGGCCATCGTCGGGATGATCGTGCTGGTGGCGCTGATCCTGGTGTTCGGCTTCAGCGACGTCGGTGACACCGCCTCGGTCAGCAACATCTGGTCGCACGGCGGGCTGTTCCCGAACGGGGCCACCTCGGCGCTGCTGTCGTTCCAGATCGTGATGTTCGCGTTCATCGGCGTGGAGATGGTCGGGCAGACCGCCAGCGAGAGCGCGAACCCGAAGCAGGTGCTGCCGCGGGCGATCAACGCCGTGATGCTGCGGATCCTGATCTTCTACGTGGGTGCGCTGGCCGCGCTGACCGCGTTGGCGCCGTACACCGAGTTCAGCCCGGACGGCAGCCCGTTCGTGCAGGCGTTCGCGATGATCGGCATTCCGGCGGCCGCCGGAGTGATCAACTTCGTGGTCACCACTGCGGCGCTGTCGTCCTGCAACAGCGGCATCTACTCGACCGGCCGGATGCTGCGCACGCTCTCGCACGACGGGCACGCGCCGCGCGGGGTCGGCGTGCTGTCCGGGCGCGCGGTGCCCGCTCGGGCGATCGCGGTGACCTTCGGGGCGATGCTGATCGGCGTGGCGCTGAACTACCTGGTGCCGGAGCAGGCGTTCACCTACATCACCAGCGCCAGCACCGTCGGGGCGTTGTTCACCTGGGGCATGATCGTGGTCTCGCACCTCGGGTTCCGCCGCAAGGTCGCCCGCGGTGAGCTGCAGACGAGCAATTTCCGGATGCCGCTCGCGCCGTACTCGAACTACGTGGTGCTGGCTTTCCTGGCGATGGTCGTGGTGCTGCTGGCGTTCGACGCCGAGACCCGCATCGCGCTCTACATCACGCCGGTGCTGGTGCTGGCGGTTGGCATCGGTTACGCCGTGGTGCGGCGGCGTTCGACGCCCGCGGCGGGCGCGGAGCAGGTGCGCGCCGGGGAGTGACCGGCTCCGTCCAACGCCGGAGCGGGGTTGCGCCGGCTGCCGGTTCAACCCGGCGGCCGTCCGGGAGAAGATCCCGCTCATGCCCCCGGTCCCTCGCGTGCTGGTGATCAGCCGCAGCGCTCGGCAAGAGCGCAGCATCCAGCGGGACGGCAGGTTGGTGGTGTTCACGCAGGCCGCGAACGCCGTGCTGTGCACGGCGGCCGCGGTGCTGTGGTCTTCGTGGGCGGCGGGTTCGGCCCGCTGGCTGGTGCTGGTCCCGGTGATCGCCGCGCTCGGCAGCTGCTACGTGGGCTGGGCGCAGTGGCGCTGGCGCCGGCTGAACCAGCGGATGCTGTACCTGCAGCTGGCGTTGAGCAGCGTCGGCGTCACCTACGCATCGGCGGCGGGGACGTACTCGGCGCCGTGGTCGTCGGTGCGGCAGGTCCGGCTGCGCCACCACCGCAACTCGCCGTACGTGGTGATCGACGTGGACGGGTGGGGCGGGCCGCTCGGCGAATGCGCGGGGGTGGACCGGCTCGCGCTGACGCTCACCGGCACCGGGCTCGGCCCGCGGGAAGTGAGCCGGGCGGTGCACCAGCTCAGCGGCGGGATGGTCACCACGGCGCGGGATTGAGGCGCTCCGGGATTGCGGCCGCCCGGGATTCAGGCGCCCCGGGATTCAGGCGACCCGGGATTGACGCGCAGAGCCCCGGAGTCGCGGGTCCGCGGCGCCGGACGAGTCTTCGGCTGTTCAGGCGGCCCGCTGCTGATCGAGTTCCGGCTCCGGCCCG
>NZ_JAFRFW010000710.1:0-2065 GCF_017434145.1 Saccharopolyspora sp.
CACCGGCTCGGCCGGTTCTCCGGCGCTACCGGCCGGGCGGCTGACCTTCCGCCTGCGCGAGCGGCCGTTCGACCCGGAGTCGCCGGTCTTGGCCGGTTCGGCCGGCTTCGGCTCCGCGGGCTTGTCCGCGGTGGCGGGCTCGGCAGGCTTCGTCGCCTGCTGCGCGCCTTCGGACTTGGCGCCGTCCTGCTTGGCAGGCTCCGCCGACTCCGATTTCGCGGGTTCCGGCTTGGCGGCCTGCGGCTTGCCGCTCTCGCGCCGCTCGGCGTCCGGCTTCCCGCCGTCCTGTTTCGGCCCGCCCGACTTGGCCTTCTTCGGTTCCGGCGAGTCCGGTTTCGCCTTCTCCTGCTTGGCCTCCGCGGACTGCTCCTGCTTCGCCGCCTGCTCCTGCTTCGCCGCCTGGGCGACGCCGTTGCGTTCGCCCTGCTGCTCCGAGTCGTTCGAGTCCTGCTTGCCGCGGTTGCGGTTGCGCCGCGACCCGCCGCCGTTGCCGCCGTTGCCACCGGAGTTCCCGTGGTCCTTGCCGTGCTGGTGCGCCACCGGATCCGCCGAGACCAGCAGCCCGCGCCCGCGGCAGTGCTCGCAGGTGCTGCTGTACGCCTCCAGCAAGCCGGTACCGACCCGCTTGCGGGTCATCTGCACCAGCCCGAGCGAAGTCACCTCGGCAACCTGGTGCCGGGTGCGGTCCCGGCCCAGGCACTCGGTCAACCGGCGCAGCACCAGGTCCCGGTTCGACTCCAGCACCATGTCGATGAAGTCGATCACGATGATGCCGCCGATGTCGCGCAGCCGCAGCTGGCGCACGATCTCCTCGGCCGCCTCCAGGTTGTTCCGGGTGACCGTCTCCTCCAGGTTCCCGCCGGAACCGGTGAACTTGCCGGTGTTGACGTCGATGACGGTCATCGCCTCGGTGCGGTCGATCACCAGGTAGCCGCCGGAGGGCAGCCACACCTTGCGGTCCAGCGCCTTCGCGATCTGCTCGCTGATCCGCTGCTCGGTGAACACGTCGTTCTTGCCGACGTGCTTGCTGAGCCTGCCCATCAGGTCCGGTGCCACGTGCTGCACGTACGCCTCGATGGTGTCCCAGGCCCCGGAGCCCTGGACGGTCAGCGACGAGAAGTCCTCGGTGAACAGGTCCCGCACGACCTTGATCAGCAGATCCGGCTCCTCGTAGAGCAGCTGCGGGGCCTGCGCCTTCGGCGTCTCCGACTTCTCCTTGATGACCTCCCACTGCGCCTGCAGCCTGCGCACGTCCCGGTCCAGGGCTTCCTCGCTGGTGCCCTCGGAGGCGGTGCGGATGATCACCCCGGAGTTGTCCGGCACGATCCGCTTGAGGATCTCCTTGAGCCGCTTGCGCTCGTTGTCCGGCAGCTTCCGGCTGATCCCGGTCGCCCCGCCGCCCGGCACGTAGACCAGGAACCGGCCGGGCAGGCTGATCTGGGTGGTCAGCCGCGCGCCCTTGTGCCCGACGGGGTCCTTGGTGACCTGCACGAGAACGCTGTCGCCGGTGGACAGGGCCTGCTCGATGCGGCGCGCCTTGCCGGCCAGCCCGGCGGCGTCCCAGTCGACCTCCCCGGCGTAGAGCACCGCGTTGCGGCCCCGGCCGATGTCGACGAACGCGGCCTCCATGCTGGGCAGCACGTTCTGCACGCGGCCCAGGTAGACGTTGCCGACCAGCGATCCCGAGCCCGCGGAGGTGACGAAGTTCTCCACCAGCACGTTGTCCTCGAGGACCGCGATCTGGGTCTGCTCGTTGTGCTCGCGCACCACCATCCGGCGGTCCACCGACTCGCGGCGGGCCAGGAACTCCGACTCGGACAGCACCGGTGCGCGGCGCTTGCCCGCCTCGCGGCCGTCCCTGCGGCGCTGCCGCTTGGCCTCCAGCCGGGTCGAGCCCTTGATCGCGCGGACCTCGTCGTCGCTGCTGCTGTCCTTGCCGCCGTCCTGGCGTTCCTCGCGGACGTGCACGACGGTGTTCGGCGGATCGTCGTCCCTGTTCGGGCCGTCGTCGTCGCCGGAGCCCTTGCGACGGCGCCGCCGCCTGCGACGACGGCTCCCCTCACCG
>NZ_JAFRFW010000711.1:0-6794 GCF_017434145.1 Saccharopolyspora sp.
CCGTGCCGCGCTGCTGCCGCCGGCCAGGGCGCGAAAGCCGCCGGGACGGGCGCCCGCGTAGGCGGCGCCATGGTCCGCGCCGGGGACTTCGTCGCCAAGATGCCCACCGTCGGCGAACTCGGGCTCAAGGTCGCCAACAAGCTCGACGTCCACATCCCGCACCTCGGCCCGACACCCGCGGTCGCGGGCGCCGGACACCACGTCGACATGCACGTCCCGGAAACCCGCGGGCCGGAGGTCGCGCGGATGGACGGCGGCGGGCACGGCGACGGGCCGAGCCTGGGCGATGGAAGGCATCGGGGATCGGACGGGCCAACTACGTCCCAGTCGAGTGCACACGTCGGAGACGCGGCGGACGGCGGACACAAGCACGTTCCAAACGCCCCACAGACCCACCACGTACCGCAGGACGCACCCCACCTGACGCCGCACGAATCCGGCCACAGTCAGCACGCGCCGGACGGACACGGCGAGCCTGGACACGGCGACACGCATAGCGGCACCAGTCACCCCGACACCGGTGACCACACCGATATCGACCATGGTGGAGCGCACGACAGCGGTCGCGGCGCAACACCGCACTCGCCCGACGCCGAGCCTCAAGGGGTCCAGCCCGACGGATCTTGGCAGGGCGAACACGGGCTGCGCCTCGATCCTGGCGCCAACGCGGCAGCCGAGCGGTTCATCGAGCGTTCCGCGGCCAACGAACCCCGCATCACCGAACACATGCGGGTGATCGAAGGCTCCATCGACCACGGGCGCTTGGAAGGGCTGGACTTCCGCCTCAAAGGCGAGGATTCGCTCAAGCGCAAGCTCGCCACGGACATGGCCGAGGACATCAACGTCGCCCCGGACGAAGCGCTCGCCGGAATCCGCGACTCGGTCCGCTACACGCTGGAAGTCCCCTCCGGCAACTACAGCCACGGCGTCCAGCACGCGGTCCACCAACTGCAGTCCCAAGGCTTCGAGAACATCAAGTTCAAGAACACCTGGGACGAAAGCGGCTACAAGGGCATCAACTCGACCTGGCGCGACCCGGCCACCGGCCAGACCTTCGAGCTCCAGTTCCACACACCCGAGAGCTTCGCGGCCAAGATGGACGCGCACGAGCTCTACGAGCAGCAGCGCCTGCCGGGCAATTCACCGGAACGCATCGAGGAACTCCAAGCCCAGCAACGCGAGATCTTCGACCGCCTCGACCGGCCGTCGGGATCCGCTGAGCTGCACGTGCCGCAAACGGCGGGCGCGGGGACTCCGTTCGACGGCGGTGGGCATCCCAACGGCACATCTGAGGCCCTCGACGCCGGAACCGGCGGCGGCAATGAACCACTGGTACGCCGCGATCACGACTTCTCGGCCGAAGTGAACGAGAGCGGTGTCGGCAAGTCGCACTTGGACGATCACGGAAACCTGGTTCCCGCCAATCCGGCGGGCGAGATCAACATTAACCAGCACGTGTTCGGGGGAAGAAACCCCGAGATAAAGGCGAACAGCCAGTTCTCTTCCTTCAGCGCCCAGAACGATGGCATCAAGCTCTACGGCAATCAAGAGATCCGGCTCGACCTGCAACGCCTCCAGCACGACATCGCCCGCGGCCACGTGCAGGGCGTTGAGATCCATTCCCCGGAGCGCGTGCAGGCGTCGGTCCAGGCCGAGATCGACGGTATCGCCGGACGACACGTACCGGTGGACCTCCCCCCACGCGCAACCCGGGAGCAAGTCGAGCGCTACGCGGCAGAACTGCAACTGAGCCGAGGAAAGACCAAGAGCGTCCTCTCCAGGCTGCAAGCGATGCTCAACACCCGCAGAGACCATGAGTGGCTCGTCGAAGGGACAATCCCGAGCGAGTACCTCGACGGCCCCCACGACCTGTAAGGCTGGTGCCACGACATGGACGAGCGCGTCCGGCAGCTGCTGTTGCACGATCTCGACGGAGCTGCTGTCGAGGATCCCGACGAAGTGATCTACGAGGCGTACGACGATCCTCGCTACTTCGAACGCGTTCCAGCTCTCCGGGATGTGCTCGCAGACGACACGGTCGATGCGCAATCGCGCTTCCTCGCCTGCTTCGCGCTGACCGCGTGGGCGCAGCACGAGGGGTACGACGCCGTGATCGACGCCGCCGCCGCAGGCAGCGGAGCCGTTTGGTTCGGCGCCTGGCTCGATCGCCGGTACTCGGTGGACACCACGTTCGCGCAGCTCGCCGAAGCCGTTTCCGCAAGCCGGGACCTCGTTTCGGACCAGGCGACCGGCCAGCAGCGGTTGACGAGCCTGCGCGCGTTGTTGAAGATCGCGGACGCCTACTTCTTTGACTGGCAACTCGCCGCGGCCCTGGGGCCGGACGTGGTCGCAGAGCTCTCCCCGGAGATCTTCGAAACCGTTCATCGAGCTATCGCGAACTTGAATTCCGGGACTCGGTTCGATTTCCCGCTGTCGTTCCAAACTGCCGAGTTCATCGTCGCGGCCGCGCGAGCCGAAGAGACTCGTGCGGTCTCCTACGCGCAGGACCTGCTTGCGATCGATTCGTCTGCACAAGTCCTGCACCGGCTCATCGGGCTGGTCGAGCAAGGGCGGGAGCCCGCGTCGAAGCTGCTCGCCGACAGCATCCTCACGGTCGGGGGCGAAGAGGTTCGCGCAGAGATCACTGAGGCGCTCGACGCCCGCAGTGCTGCTGAACGTCGGACGGCCCAAGTCACTTACTACGCCAAGATCGACGAGCTGCATCCGCGCAGCGATCCGCGTGGACTGGTTCGGCGACGGATCCTCGACGGGGTCACGCACGACGAGGCGTTCACGCGGCAACTCGACTGGGAACCGACCGAATACCTCAAGCGGTACGCCATCGGACACAACGAGATCGACCACGTGGAGATCACCGAACAAGAGGCGGACGAGTTCGTGCAACGGATGACGCGCAAACTCGGTCACTGATCGAACCTGGATTCAGCTATGACGATGGATGATGGTCAGTATTGCGGGAGCCCTCGGGTTCGCGTCAGCAGCCAGAAGTTCACAGCTCTGGCCAGTGACAACGCTGATCACGTCCGAGTCGGACGTACCGCCGACGAAGGCCCGCAAGCGGGTTTCACTTGGTCCAACGAACACCTGTTGTACGTTGCCGACCTGCCACTGTCCGAGGTCGACGAGTACTACACCGCCACGTGGGAATTCCGTTGGCACGACGCCACGTTCGTGCTGGAGAAGATCGAGCAGGGCGTCTTGCTCGGACGACTCAAGCGAGCCGACGACAAGTGGGCGACCGAGCACGGACCCACCGTCGTCGACCGCGGATGGGTCGTCGGCCGGTTCCGGCCGGACGAGGTTGAGGGGCCACACGAAGTGCGCACCGAGCACCGGACGTTGAGGTCTCGAGCGATGGAGGCCGAGAGCATTACACCGCCATCGGACGAGGCGTTCGCGGCGAAGACGAGGGACGCGCGGTTCCAAGCAACCTATCGACCTGCCGACCCCGCAAGATCAGGTTTTGCGACCAATGAGGAGAAGCAGAACTTCCTCGCGGATGGCCGCTTCTTGGCCCAGCGGTTGCGCGACTCGGTGGACCGCTCCGCCGTATCGGTGGAATACGCCGGTGACGGCTCGATCGAAGTCGAACCCGGCCCGCCCGACAACGTCGAGGCGTTCCTGGCGAACGCCAAGGAATCGGCGAAGCGGCGGCGCGAGATGCCGCCGGAGGAGCAACGGCCGTTCCCGCGGCAGGATCGGTTCTCGGGCGAACCGCTCGGGACGGACGGCGACGGGCACATCAGGACCCGCCGGTCCGAGTGAGCTACTCGCGGGCGGACTGCCCGAAGTGTTCGAGGACGTCGGTGAGCACCTCGTACGGTGCCCGCGAGTCATCGGTGAGCGAGCACCAGGCCGCTTGCCGGCGGTCGAGTCCGAGCAGCTGGACCTGCGCGGGCGCGCGCCGGGCGTGTTCGGCGCCGTGTTCCGCGACTATTCGATGGCCGAGCAGGATGCCGTGGGGCAGCGGGGGCGGGTTCGGCTTGTTCCAGCGCAGGCCGTCGAGGCGGCCGGGTTGGGTCGCGACCAGCATGGAACGGGCGTTGCCTGCCACTGCGGCCGCGAGCTGGTCGATCGCGGCTCGGCCGACCGCGCGGGCAGCGGGCCCGGCCAGCCGCAGGCGCTCCCGCACCCCCTCCTGGACTCGAGTCACTTCAATCGTGCCGATCGCGGTCGCGGAATCCTGACCGCCGACGAGAACCACCGTGGACGGATTCGGCGCGCGCTGTTCGCAGTGCCGGGTGAGCTCCCGCGGCGACCACGGTTCGGAAGCCGGTTCGGCCACGCCCCAACCGCTCGGCCGACCGCCGGTGAGCGCCTGCACGGCCGCTTCCGCGCTCAAGCCGAGCTGCAGCGAAGCATGGGCGCGGTGCAGCGTGGTGATCTGCACTTCGACGCTTTCCGAACCGGTGGCCACCAGCGGGCCCGGCGCCCCGGCGGCGGCGAACCGGGCGCCGTCCCAGTGCAGCGGCTCACCGGTGAAACCGTCGCGGAACCGCTCCTCGTCCTCGCGCACGATCCACTGCGCGTGCCCGTCGTCGATGAACAGTTCGAGCGGGTAGGTGATCTGGCTGCGCAGCGGCGTGAGGATCTGCAGCACCCGGCCGTCCCGCGCCGCGCTCACCGCGGCGTCGGTGAGCCAGCCGGTCAGGGCCACCACCCGCCGGTCCTGCTCGACGACGACGGCCTGCGCGGTTTCCCGGTCGGCGGCGGGGTGGTTCAGCGGGTCGACCACGACACACCCCCGGACGCGGCAATCAGCGCGCCGGTGAAGTTCCGAGCCGCTGCCTCGGCTTCCGGATCGCGCCCAGGGGCGTGGGTTTCCACCCACCACGCGGGATGCGGCGCGTCGCTGACGCCGAGCAGCCGCTGCGCCTCACCGGGAACCTGGACGAGGCGGGCGCCTTCGGTGCTCAGCAGCAACCGGCCGTCCTCGTGGTAGAGCTGGATCAGCTTGGACTCGTCGATCGTGTTGACCCGCAGCTGCGTTCCCGCGGCCCGCATCGCGGCGATCAGCTCGCCAGGGCCCGGCTGGTCGCGGCACAGCGCGACGATGTCGAAAGTCACGATCTTCTCCCAGTGCTCGCCCTCAGTGTTAATAGCAGCGGTTACGTGTCCCCCAGGTACGCGCTCTGCACCATGCGCATCGGATCGCCCGGCCTGATCAGCTGCGCCCGCCCCGGCGGCAAGGTCGTGGGCCGGACGCCGGGGAACAACTGGCCCTCCGAACGGTCGCCGGACATCAGCAGGCTCAGGCAACCGGACTCCCGGACACCCATGGTGAACGGCTCGAACAATCCGCGGGCCGCACCCATCACCCGCCGCGTCAGCACCACGTGCAGCCCGAGGTCGCGGCCAGCGGCCAGGTGCGGCACGAACGGCGCCAGCGGTTGGCTGCCGGAGGCGGCGAGCACGTCGTAGTCGTCGACGACCAGCACGATCCGCGGGCCGGCCGGGTGCTCCGGGTCGCCGCGTTTGACCAGCTCCTGGCACACGGCCTGGGCGAGCTGGTTCGCCAGCGCGTGGTTGGTCGCATAACCGCCCAGGTGCTCGTCCGGCACCAGATCACCGAGCCCGTGCCTCGGGTCGAACACCGCGAAGGTGATCTCGTCGGCCGGATACCGGCGCACCAGCTCGCCGGTGACCAGCTTCAGCAGGTTCGTCTTGCCGGTGGCCGAGTCGCCGAGCACCAGCAGGTGCTGGTCGCGGCCGAACAGGTCCAGCACCGCGGGCTCGAAGTCCTGCTCGAACCGGCCCAGCGGCACCCCGCGGGACTGGGGTGATCCGTCGGACTGGGGCAGCTCCGCCGGATCCAGCACCGCGGGCAGCACCCGGATCGGCGGCGGCACCGGACCGGTCCACGTGCTGCGCACCAGCGCCGCGGCTTCGGCCAGGCCGCTGCCCGCCGGGTCGGCCACCGAATCCAGCCGCGGCAGCGCGAGCTGCCCGAACAGCTTGTCCGCGGTGAGCGCGCGGCCGTTGTCGGCGATGGTGCGGGCCAGCTTCCCCTCGATGCTGGACTCGGCGGAGTCGGTCAGCTTCAGCTCGATCCGGTTGCCGAAACCGACCTGCTGCGCCCCGCGCACCTCGTTCCAGCGCCGCGCGGTGGCCACCACGTGGATGCCGTAGCGGCCGCCGCGGGCCAGCAGATCGTGCACCCGCGGCTCGATCGACTCGAAGGCGGCCGCCAGCTGGCCGTAGCCGTCGAGCAGCAGCACCACCTCGGTGCAAGGCAGCTCGCCGGGCTCGCCGCGCAGTTGCGCGATGTCGTCGATCTGCTTGCGCTGGAACAGCTTCTCCCGGTCGGCGAGCATCCCGTGCAGTTCGTCGATGGTGCGGCGCACCCGCTCGAAGTCGTCGCGCCCGGCGACACCGCCCACGTGCGGCAGCTCGGCCAGCCCGCGCAGGCCGTTGCCGAGCAGGTCGATGGCGTAAACGCCGACGTCGGTCGGCCGGTGGGTGCTCGCCAGGCCCAGCGCCAGAGTGCGCAGCGCGGTCGTCTTCCCGGTGCCGGGACCGCCGAGGATCATCAGGTTGCCGCCGGACTCGGCCAGGTCGAGCGTCCAGGTGCCCTGCCACTGGTGCGCCGGATCGTCCAGCAGCCCGACCGGCACCGGCAGCCCGCCGTCCGATTTCGCGCGCAGCCGCAACCCGTCCTCGGTGATGTCGAAACCGCCCGCGGCCCGGTCCAGCGACACCGCCCGCGGCAACGGTTCCAGCCAGATCGGCGCCACCGGTGCACCGACCGGTTCGAGCTGAGCCACGATCGTCGA
>NZ_JAFRFW010000712.1:0-2611 GCF_017434145.1 Saccharopolyspora sp.
CGGCCGAGACCCGCGCGTCGTGCTCGCGCACCGCGGCCACCGCGCGGGCCTGCACCTGCGCGAGCCCCTCACCGCCCGGGAACACCGCCGCCGACGGGTGCTGCTGCACCACCGACCACAACTTCTCCTGGGTCAGCTCGGAAACCTTCCGGTTCGTCCAATCCCCGTAGTCCACTTCGGACAAGCCAGGTTCGGCGACCGGCGTCAACCCGCGCTCGCCCGCCAGCGCCCGCACGGTGTCCTGGCAGCGCTGCAACGGCGAAGCCACGATCGACGAGATCGGCACCTCGGCCAACCGCTTCGACAGCCCCGCGACCTGCGCGCTGCCCGCATCGTCCAAACCGACCCCGGGACTGCGCCCGGCCAGGATCCCGGAACCGTTCGCCGCCGACCGCGCGTGCCTGAGCAGGATGAGAGTCGCCACGAACGCCGAGGGTAAGCCCCGCCGCACCGACCCCGGCACGACGGCCCCGGCAGCAGAACGGCCCGGCGCCGAAAAGGCACCGGGCCGTTCTGCGGGAGACCGCGATCAGGGCTGCATCACGCCGAACCCCAGCAGCGCGAACACCGCCAGCCCCAGCACGATCCGGTACCACACGAACAAGTACACGCTGTGCCGCTCCACGAACCGCAGCAGCCACGCGATGCAGGCGTAACCGATCACACCCGCCACCAGCGTCGCCACGATCATCTGCGCACCCGTGGGCTGCAACCCCGGACCGCCGCTTTCGAACACCTCCGGGATCTCCGAGAGCCCCGCCGCGAACACCGCCGGAATCGCCAGCAGGAACGAGAACCGCACCGCGGTCGGCCGGGTCAACCCCAGCGCCAACCCCCCAGTGATCGTCCCTCCGGAACGCGACACCCCGGGCACCAGCGCCAACGACTGCGCCAAACCCATCAGCGCACCATCCCGCAACGTCAACCGGTCCTGCGCGCGCTGCTGGCGCCCGAGCCACTCGGCCAGCCCCAGCAAAATCCCGAACAGCACCAGCGTCGCCCCGGTCACCCACAGGCTCCGCAACGCGCCCCGGATGTAGTCCTGGAACAGCACCCCGAGCACCCCGATCGGAAGGCTGCCCACGATCACGTACCAAGCCAGCCGGTAATCTTGCGTCCGGCGCACCTCGGCATCGACCAGACCGCGGAACCACGTCGCGATCAACCGCACGATGTCGGTGAAGAAATAGATCACCACGGCCAGCTCGGTACCGATCTGGGTCACCGCGGTGAACGACGCACCAGCGTCATCCCCGAAGAACAACTGCGACACGATCCGCAGATGCCCGGACGACGAAATCGGCAGGAACTCCGTGAGCCCCTGCACAACGGCCAACACCATGGCCTGCAACCACGACAACGAAATCCACTCCAGCACGTCGAGAGGTGATCCGGTGCAGCGGCGGCACCGGCGCCTGGCTCCCCCTGTGACCGGAGATCTTGCAGCATCGCCAACCCCCGAACGGTGGCCCCCCGCGCAGTCGCCCCGCGTTCACCACGACGCCGCCGAATCGTGATCAACATCCGCCGCGGAACCGCTCACACCTCCGGATCGGACCGCCGATGCGGACCCCTCGGCGGCTCCGGCGCGTTGAGCCCATAACGCACACCGAGCATCCGGATCGCGAAGCACACCGCCGCAGCCCCCAACGCCACACCGATCCCATAAACACCGGTGCGCACCGCCAGCACCGTCAACCCCGCCGCCACCATCGCCGGAATCGCATACAACTCACTGCGCAGCACACTCGGAATCCGGCGGATCAGCACATCCCGGATCGTGCCGCCCCCGACCGCCGTGATCACCCCCAGCAGCACCGCCTGCACACCACCGAACCCCAACTGCAGCGCCTTGCTCGCCCCCAGCACCGCGAACACGCTCAACCCCACCGCATCCAGCACCGTGATCAACGGCAACAACCGGTGCAACGGCTTGCTCAACCCGAACGCCAACAACCCGCCGCACGCCGCCACCAGCAGGTACCGGCCATCGACGAACGTGGCGGGCGGCAACGAATCCAGGAACACGTCGCGCACCGTCCCGCCACCCATCCCGGTGATCATCCCCAACGTGACCACCCCGACGATGTCCAGCCGCGTCGCCCGCACCGCCGTCAACGCCCCATTCACCGCGAACGCGAACGTGCCGGTCAGGTCCAACGCGAGCAACAGCGGCGATTCGGCGGCCATGCCCCATGCATACACAACGACCACCGGGGCGCACGGAGCCGGGACGCACCCGCGTCACCAGCATGATCACCACCGGCCGCGGCGCCGAAGGGAAACGACGCGCACCGCCACCCTGGCCCGCCCCCACCGACCGGTGACATGCTGGACGTTTCCCCATTCCACCAGGGGTGGCCGGTCCGGCAACCGGAGACATCAGGAATCCTGGAGCGGTCACCGCCCGACAGCGGGCGCACCCACAAGGAGGTCCTCGTTGCGCCGACTGGTCGCCGTCTGCATCGCCGCCACCGCCGCGCTCACCGGCTGCGGCTCGGTCGGCACCGGCGACCCGCTGCAAGTCACCGACAAACTCGTCGCGGCAGGCCCCGCCGACTCACCCCCGCCGACGACCACACCGGCAGGCACCGTGCTGCCCGCACCCGCC
>NZ_JAFRFW010000713.1:0-7800 GCF_017434145.1 Saccharopolyspora sp.
GCGCGTCGATGCGCAACGGCCCGGCCGCGGATGCGGTGGTCACGGTGACGCTGGAGAGCCCGAACAGGCGCTGCACCGGCCCGCGCGCGGTGTCCACGGTCTGGATCCGGGACATCGGCGCGATCCGCCACTCCTGGCGCAGCCAGCCCGCCGCGGTGTAGACGGCTTCGTCGGTGGTTTCCCAGCGGTGCACCCGATAGCTCCACTGCGGTCGCACCAGCACGTACGGCAGCGCGACGACTGCGACGGCAGCGAGCCCGAGCAGCAGCCACGGCCTGGCCGGAGCGATCAGGGCCGCCAGCACGCCGAGCACGGCGAGCAGCGGCACGGCCACGACCAAGGCTTGCACCGTCCACCAGCCGATGGAGCGGCGGTCGACCGGGTTGCGGGGCGGGCGCAGCCGCACCCCGCCTTCCTCCGCTGTGGACACTCGATTTCTCCGATCAGGCAAGGCTTCGCACCTGTTCCCAGACTTGCGGCCAGGGTTGTTCGCGGCCGGTGAGCAGCCACACCGGGATGTCGCCGCCGCGGACCAGCCGCGTCTGCGCGAACAGCGGCCGCCACTCGTCGACCTCCTTGCCTACCAGCAGGATGTTGTCCGCCTGCGGCCCGGGAGGCCCGAAGAACCCGTAGCCGCGGTGCGCGCTGCGCGCCAGCGGCAGGCCGGACTCGGCGGAGTGCGCGTCGAGCATCGCAGCGGGCACGTAGCTGCCGGTGACCAGCGCGGTCCGTTCCCGGACCCCGGCGGGAAGCGCTCGGTACTCGGCCGCGGTGTACTCGGTGATGGTGCGGTCCAGGGGTTTGGCGGGATCTCCCATGGCGACCGTGGACAGCCAGACCATCCCGCCCGCGGTGAGCACGGCTGCCACGCCGACCGGCCAGCGCACCCAGCTCCAGTTCCGGGACGAGTGCGCGGTCTTTGCCTCGCGTCGCCGTTGCAGGCCGACCGCTCCGGCCGCCACGAGGACTCCGTACATGCCGATCAGGTAGTACGGCCGCCCGCTGGTGACGACGTAGAACACGTACTGCACGAGGAAAGCGGCCGCGATGAACCGGTAAGGCCGCATGTCCTTGCCGAACAACATCCGCCCGATGCCGCAGAGCAGCAGCGGCACGCCGAGCACACCGGCGGAGACGATTCCTCCGACGGCCATCCCTCGCCTGCCGTTGCTCAGCGAAGGCGTCTCCTCGGTGACGACCTGGCCCATCGCCAGCTGCGGCCACCCGTGCGCCGCCTGCCAGATCAGCGTCGGTGCCGCGATGATCAGCGCGATCCCGACTCCGGCCCAGAACATCGGCCGCCGCAGCAGCCGCCGCGGTCCGAACACCAGCACGCAGCCCAGCAATGCCGCGCACAGCAGGGCGATCTGGAACTTCGTCTGCATCGTCACGCCGATCACCGCGCCCATGGCGAGCAGCAGCCGATCGTCGGCGCGGTCCTCGGCGTCCAGCCGGAGCCAGCGCACCACCAACCACGTCAGCACCATCCACAATGGAACTTCCATGGCGTAGGGCGTGAGCCAGTGCGCGGTGAGCGCGGTCCAGGTCCCGGTGGCGAAGGCCAGCGCGGTGAGCAGCTGAGCCCGCCGATCACCGCCGAACTCGCGCGCCAGCATCCCGGCCAGCAGCACACCGGTGGCCGAGATCAGCGTCATCACCACCCGCGGCAACAGCTGCACGCCCGGCGCCAGCCACTCCAACGCCCCGGCCAGCAGCGGAGCCATCGGCGGCTGGTCGACGTAGCCGAAGTCCAGGTGGTACCGGCCGATCGCGAGCATGTAAGCCTCGTCGAGCCAGTAGCCGCCGAACGCGCTCGCGATCGCGTGCAAGGCCGTGAACACCGCGGCGATCAGCAGGACCGGCCGCCACGCGAGCGACGGTCGGCCGGGCGGCGCCGACCTCTCCGGTGCGAGCACTGCTTGCATGGTTCCCCCAAAGGTCCTTGCGCGATTCGCCGCCATTCCAGGACATCGGGCGCTGGCGGTGCGACGGCGCTTGGTACCTGAAGGTAGCGACCTCCGGTGATCACCGGTGCAACTTTCGTAGGTTCCGCCACCGACGACGGTGGGTTTCCGCGGCCGTTCGCGCCCGCACGGCGGCTACCGTGAGCCCGTGCGACGTCCGATCTGGCGGTACCTGTGGGATTCGCCGCGTGCAGCGGTGTTCGACGTGGCGCTGGTCACGGTCCTGCTGCCGCTCGGCCCGATCCTGGCGAGCTTCTACCCGCCGGATCTGCCGCCGCAGGACTACAGCTGGATGGGCGGGCGCTGGGTCGCCCAGCTGCTGATGCACCTGTTCACCGTGAGCTTGCTGGTGCGGCGGCGATTCCCGTTCGCGCTGCTGTGCGCGGGCGCGGCGGCGATGCTGCTGCACGCCGCGACCTTTTCCGCGGGCATCGGCGCGTTCCTGCCGATGAACCAGCGCACCGACCCGTGGATGCCGGGTGTGCTCCCGTTCGTGCTCTACGCGTTCGCCGCCTACGAAACCGGCCGGAAGCGGCAGATCACCGGTTGGGTGCTGGTCGGTGTCGTCGTGCTCACCGCGCTGCGGCTGTGGACGAATCCGGACAGCGAGACGATGAGCAATGCTTTCTGGATCACCGCGTTCCCGCCGGTGCTGGGCGCGTGGATCGCGGCGCGGCGCAAGCTGGTCACCGCGTTGCGGGACCGCGCGGAACGCGCCGAGCGCGAACAGGAGCTGCTCGCCGAGCAGGCCCGCGCGGACGAGCGGGCGAAGATGGCCGCCGAGATGCACGACGTGGTCACGCACCGGGTGAGCTTGATGGTGCTGCAGGCCGGCGCGCTCGGCGTCACCGCGCAGGACGAGCCGACCCGCTCCGCCGCCGAGGAACTGCGCTCCGGCGGCTGCCAGGCATTGGACGAGCTGCGCGACTTCATCGGCGTGCTGCGCTCCGGCGGCGAGGACTCGCCGGACGAGTCGGAGCGCTCCGCGTTGCCGGACCTGTCCGGGCTGATCGCCGAGACCGAGGCGGTGGGCATCCCGGTGCGGCTGACCGAGCAGGGCCGAACCGCGGGAGTCGCACCGCTGGTCAGCCGCACCGCCTATCGCGTGGTGCAGGAGGCGTTGACGAACGTGCACAAGCACGCGCCCGATTCCGAGGTCGACGTCGGCGTGGTCTACGACGGCGAACGGGTGCTGCTGACCGTGCGGAACACTCCACCGGCCGGCGACCACGAGCTGGCGGGCAGCGGTTCCGGCGCGGGCTTGCAAGGGCTGGGGCAGCGGGTGGAACTCGTCGGCGGCACCTTCCGGGCCGGTCCGCTGCCGGACGGGGGTTTCGAGGTCAGTGCCATACTCCCTGCGTACGTGCCCACTGCCGAAGCCGGCTCGGACGGCTAGGCGTTCTGCAGGAGGCCCAGCGGTGAGCGAGCCCGTCCGCGTGGTCGTGGTCGACGACGAGCCGATGGTGTGCGCGCACCTGCGCACGATCCTCGGTTCCGCCCCGGACATCGAAGTCGTCGACGACGCGCAGGACGGCGCGGCCGCCGTGGAATCAGTGGTGCGGCACCGGCCGCGGGTGGTGCTGATGGACCTGCGGATGCCCGGGGTGGACGGGCTCACCGCCACCGAGCGGATCAGCCGGCTGCCCGACCCGCCCGCGGTGGTCGCGCTGACCACGTTCGACGCGGATCAGTACGTGTTGCGCGCGTTGCGGGCCGGTGCCTCGGGATTCCTGGTCAAGTCCACGCCGCCGGAGGATCTGCTCGGCTTGGTGCGGGTCGCTGCGGACGGGCACACCGTGCTCTCACCGCAGGCCGCGCAACGGCTGGTGGCCGCGTCCTCCGGCGAGCAGGGTGCCCGGCAGCGGGCGCTGCGGCTGGTGCGGGAGCTGACCGAGCGGGAGGTGGAGGTGCTCACCGGCCTGGGCGAAGGCCTGTCGAACGCGCAGATCGGGCAGCGGCTGCACCTGTCCGAGGCGACGGTGAAGGGCTACGTCTCGCGGATGCTGGTCAAGCTCGACTGCGGCAACCGCGTGCAGGCCGGGCTGCTGGCGTACGAGGCGGGGCTCATCGTACGCTGACACACCGAAAACTACAGCTCGATGCACCAAAAGCTTCATCGGAAGTAGCAAACGTTGCGCAAGCGGCGTATGGTTCGGTGTCATGAAGGTGTTTGAGGCCATGTCCCGCCTGGCTGAGGTGAGCAGCGACCAGTGGGGGCTGCTCACCACCGCGCAGGCCGGTGAGCTCGGCGTGAACACCACGACGCTGGTGCGCCTGGTCGAAGCCGGGCTGCTGACGCAGGTGCGCCACGGCGTGTACGCGGTGTCCGCCGGCGAGATGACCGGCCACCAAGACGAGAAGGCGGTGTGGCTGAAGCTCAACCCGAGCCAGCCCGGCTGGCGGCGGCCGAAGCTCGATCGCGACGGTGGGGTCGTCTCGCATCGCTCGGCAGCGCTGCTGCACGGACTCGGCGATCTGGTCGTGCCACGCATCGAGATGACGGTGCCGCGCCGCCGCCGCGTCCGGGACACCTCCGTCCGGCTGCGGCGCGCTGAGCTGCCCGAAGACGACGTGACGCTCGTCGACGGACTGCCGATCACGACCGTGCTGCGCACGATCGTCGATCTGATGGCCGATCGCGTGGACGCCAGCCATCTCGCGCAGGTCATCCAGGAAGCCGACCGGGCGGGCAAGGTCGATCTCGATGAGCTCGCCGACCGCGCCGCGCCTTACGCACGGCGCTATGGGGTCACCGGCCGCGACGGGCGAGCGCTGCTCGAGCATCTGCGCAGCCACATCGATGCTGTTCGGACGACCGGACTCGACAAGGTGCGGAGCCTTCTCGCGGAACAACAGCGAATAGCAGAAGCGCTGAGCGAAGCAATGCTGAACCTGGACACAAGCGTGCACTCGAAATAGCACTGACGAGACGAGCCCGTGGTGACAAACCCGTACCGCAGCCCGCAAGCGCTCCGTGCCGCGCTGCACAAACGCGCCAATGCCGCCGCTTCGGCCGAAGGCGTCGACACCAACGAGATTCTTCGCCGCTTCTACCTGGCCAGACTGCTTGCGCGGGTATTCGTCGATGATCCGCACGGGTGGTTGCTCAAGGGCGGGCAAGCGTTGCTGGTCCGCTACCCGGATGCTCGCCACTCGCGCGACATCGATCTCTTCTATCGACCGGATGAAGGACGTTTGGACGACGCGGTCAAGGCGTTGCGCCGGGCGGCGGGGCTCGAACTCGGAGACTTCTTGCGTTTCGAGCACTACGACACGACGCGGGAGACCCAAGGGCGGATCGCCCGTCGCGTGCGATTCCAGCCGTACTTGGGCGGCAAGCCCGTTGTGATGGTCAGCGTCGACCTCGTAGCTGACCTGGCTCCGTTGGGAGAACCCGGTGTCCGGCAGTTGAACCCGCCGATCGACCTCGATCTCGGTGCGGACACCTGGCCCAACGTTCTCCTATACCCGTTGCCGGACCATGTCGCGGACAAGATCTGCGCGTTGTACGAGCAGTACGGCTGCACCGGTTCGACCCGGCTCAAAGACCTGGTCGACCTCGTCGTCATCGCGTTGCGTGACCCGCTCGACGGGCGGGTGGCCCGGGATGCGCTGCAGGCGCTGCCGGTGCGGTTCACCGTGCCGGATCGGAAGGTCTGGGAGAGCGGATACCAACGCGAGGCGGCCGGTGTGCCTGGACTCGGCGAGTACCGGCGGTTGAGCGAAGCCGTCGAGCTGGTCGACCGTTTCGTGACGCCGTTGCTCGCCGCTGAATCGCCTGGACGCTGGGATCCGGTCGAGTCGCACTGGATTCCGCAGCTCGAATAGCGCTGATCGCGCGTGATCGGCGCTGGTCGGGTGTGTCAGCGGGACCGGCCGCAGTGCAGCGGATGCTGCGCCGCGGGCACCGCTTCCGGCGCTCCGCAATCAACCTGTGATCTTCGGAGAGTGCCTGGTCAGCGCCGATTCAGTCGAGTGCGGCGAAGTCCGCCCCGAATAGGGTCTGGTATATGCCACACGGCATTGGGTAAACCGGGTGCGGCGTCCTCGGTACGACCGGCGGTCGGGGCCGGGAGGGGGACGCTTCCGCCACGGTGCGGGGACCGGTGGCGTGCGCCCCGGCCGGTGGGAGTTCCGGCCGGGGCGGCCGCGTCCCCGGCGCGTTCGGGGCGTGCCGGGGACGCGCTCCGGGTGATCCTCTCGATCCGCCGGGCTAGCTCGCAGCCGATTCGCGGAATTCGCACAATAGGCCGCTGGAGCTGGGAAAACGGCAAATAGCGGGACTTTTGGGCGGAATGCGGCGACGTTTAAGGTTCGATCGGTTTCCCGTTGCAGCGCAGCGGACGCGGCGTTTCACCGGGAACTCCGGGTCGAGTCCGCGTTGCGCCGCGGCCGGTCGCCCGGGACATCGCCACGTCCGGGGCGCCCCACTGCCCCGGGCGCGACTTGGAGGAGAAACGAAATGGTCGCTGCCCCACGCATCGCGCGGTTCGCGGGTCTCACCGCGGTCGCGCTGTCGGCTTTCGCCACGCTGTCGGTCGGTCAGGCTTCGGCCGACGTCAACCCGTTCGTCGTCGGCGGCGAGGACGCCGAGATCGCCGATCACCCGTTCGTCGTCGCGTTGACCACCCCGGACGGGCAGCAGTTCTGCGGCGGTTCGCTGGCGTCCCCTACGAAGGTCGTCACCGCCGCGCACTGCACCCAGGGCGAACAGCCCGCGAACGTCAACGTGCTCAGCGGCCAGACTTCGCTGAGCGGGAACGAGGGCACGGTCTCCGAGGTCAGCGACATCTGGGTGCACCCGGACTACACCGACGCCACGCTGGGCGCCGACGTCTCGGTGCTGACGTTGTCCGCGCCGGTCCAGCAGCCCACGATCGAGCTCGCCGCGGCCGACGACCCCGGCTACGCGCCGGACACCCCGGCCACGGTCCTCGGCTGGGGCACCACCAGCGAGGGCGGCCAGAGCTCCGACCACCTGCAAAAGGCGACCGTGCCGGTGCGATCGGACGCGGACTGCTCCGCCGCGTACCAGGAGTACAAGCCGGACGCGATGGTCTGCGCCGGGCTGCCCGAGGGCGGCGTGGACGCCTGCCAGGGCGACTCCGGCGGCCCGATCGTCGCCGACGGCAGGCTGATCGGTGTCACGTCCTGGGGCGAAGGCTGCGCCCGGCCCGGCAAGCCCGGCATCTACGGCCGCGTCGGCGCCTACAACCAGGAGCTGACCGAGCAGATCAACTCCTGATCGCACGCACGCGAAAGGCGCGGGAGAACGGTTCTCCCGCGCCTTTTCGCAGCTGCGGTCAGTTGTCGTAGCGGCCGGATTTGATGGCGGTCAGGAAGGACGACCACTGGGCGGTCGTGGCAGCGACGTGACCGGCTGCGCGGTCCTTGGTGTCGCGGACGGCCGCGCCGTGGGGTAAGCGGCCGACTTCGACGCAGCTTTCGGTGTTGGTGCTCAGGCTGGACTTGCGCCAGTTGGGTATCTGTTCGTGCATCACGACTTCGACTCCAATTCCTTGCTGACTTCAGCGATGAGCTTGCGTGACGCCGCTTCGCTCATCGCTGCTTCTGAGACCGCTCCGACCGCGTCCTGGTACGGCTGCACGTCTTCCGGGACGTGCAGGAATAGTCACGATGCTCTGGTCTCGATGTGCACGACCGGCACGCTGGTGTCGGACTCCAAGATGACGAATGCGCCTTCGAGGCCGGGGTGCCATCCACAGTCCGCAGGAATCACGCGGATCTTCACGTTCGTGAGTTCGCTCGCATCCAAGATCGCCTTCGCTTGGTCGGCCATCACCTGTGGACCGCCGATGTTCTGCTTGAGAGCCGA